>CANQGV010000001.1 GCA_947623475.1 uncultured Clostridia bacterium
GCCATTATTTCTGCATGTTTTGTTGTGTCTGTTTTCGTTTCTTTTTGATTATGTGCCCTTGCTATAATTTTACCATCTTTTACTATTACACACCCTACTGGTACTTCTAATTTTTCAGCTGCTTTTTTTGCTTCTTTTAGGGCTTCTTTCATAAATTTTTCCAAGTTTTCACCTTGTATATATAATATTTAGATTTTTAATTAGGGTTATATCTATAAACCTGTATGCTTTTTATTGTATGGTATGCCCAGAGGGACTCGAACCCCCATCGGTCGCTTAGGAGGCGACTGCTCTATCCTGCTGAGCTATGAGCACATGTTTTTATATTTTTATAATCTTGTTTTCTTTTAGTATATCATATACTTTGTGTATTGGTAATCCTACAATTGTATTATAGTTTCCTTCTATTCTTTCAACAAATACACCAAATTCTTCTTGCATTGCATATGCTCCTGCTTTATCCATTGCTTTTCCTGTATTTATCCATTTGTCTATTTCTTTATCAGATATTTCTTTAAAAGTTACTTTTGCTTCATCATATGTTTTGTATTGTTTGATCTTTCCTTCAGCTTCTATTATTATTGTCAAACCTGTAAAAACACTATGTGTTCTATTTCCACTTGCTAATTCTTTTATCATTTGTTTAGCTTGTTTAGTGTTTTTTGGCTTTCCATATATTTTACCATCTTTTACTACTATTGTATCTGACCCTATTACTACTCTTGATTCTTGTGTTTTGTCAAATATATCTTTTGCTTTTATGTTTGAAAGTCTTATTACTTGTTGTTGTGGTGTTAAACTTGGATCTAAAGTTTCGTCAACTCCACTTACTATTATATCAAATTTAGATACTATCATTTTTAATAATTCTTTTCTTCTAGGTGATGATGATGCTAATATTATTTTCATTTTTACTTTATGATATATTTTGATTAAATATATCATATTCTCCTTTCTTTATGACTTGTTACTTTGGTATAATACCATAAATTTAACAATTTTTCAATTTATTGTAACAAGTTTATAAGTTATTTATTAAAATTTTACGATATAGTATTATATTCGTTTTGACTATATGGTATTTTAGTGGTATAATTATTGTTGCTTTTATGGTTTATAGGTTTGCCTTTATAAAACCTAAATTTATGTAAGGAGTAGTTAGTTTTATCTAACATAAATATATTATGCAAAAGATTTTAAGCCATATGAGAAAGGCAATTGAAGAATATAATATGATTGAAGAAAATGATAAAATTGCAGTATGTTTGTCTGGTGGTAAAGATTCTATTACTTTACTTTATGCTTTCAAAGCATTGCAAAGATTTTACCCTAAACATTTTGATATTATTGCAGTTAGTATAAACCCTGGTTTTAAATTTTTTGACTGTGATTTATTGCAGTCTGTTTGTGATGATGTAGAAGTTCCTTTGTTTATAGAAAATAGTCATGCACAAGAGATTGTTTTTGATATTCGTAAAGAAAAAAATCCTTGTTCTTTATGTGCAAATTTAAGAAGAGGTATTATCAATTCTATTGCTATTAGAGAAGGTTGCAATAAAATAGCTTTAGGTCATAATGAAGATGATGTTTTAGAAACTTTTTTACTTAACCTTTTTTATACTGGTAGTATCAGGACTTTTTCTCCTGTTACTTATATGGATAGATCTGGAATAACTTTAATTAGACCTTTGGTTTATGCTTCTGAAAAAGATACTAGACGTTTTATTAGAAAAAACAATTTAACTGTTATGCCAAAGGCTTGTCCTATGGACGGAACTTCTAAAAGAGAAGATATGAAACAAATGATTTTTAAACTTTCTAAATCAATTCCTATGATTAGAGCAAACTTATTTGGTGCTATAAAAAGAAATCTTGATGATTGGAAAATATAAAATTTAACCCTGTATATTTATTTATACAGGGTTTTTTGTTTTATTTTTTATTGTTGTTTATGTTTTTTGCTTCTTTTTTCTTTATTATAATTATTGTTGTGGCAATTCCTATAGCAACTACTAACGCTATAACAGCTGGTACTACTGAATGATTTGCTCCTGTTTTTGGTGCATTTATTCCACTAGGTGTTCCACCTTTAGTTTCGTCTTTACTACTCCATCCGTTTTTTGTTGAGTTGTTTTTTGATGTTTGGTTGTTTGTTGTTTGTGCTTTGTTTTGTGTTTGATTATTTGTTGTTTGTGTTTTATTTTGTGTTTTATTGTTTATTGTTTGTGTTTGATTATTTGTTGTTGGGTTTTCTGTTGGTGTTGGATTCTTTGTTGGGTTACTTGGCTCTGGATTTTCTGTTGGTGTTGGATCCTCTGTTGGGTTACTTGGTTCTGGATCTTCTGCTGGTGTTGGATCTTCTGTTGGATTACTTGGATCTGGGTCTTCTGCTGGTGTTGGATCCTCTGTTGGGTTAGTTGGTTTTGGATCTTCTGCTGGTGTTGGGTCCTCTGTTGGATTACTTGGCTCTGGATCTACTGCATTTTCTGGATCTGTGACTGTAAATGCATAAATTGGTATATCATACTCACTTAATTGCCATCCTTGTGTTAGATTATTATTTGAATATACATTTCCTGCTATTCTGTTGTCATTTTTATCTTTACTGTTTGCTGCATCTACATTTTTTCCAAGGAATTCTATTGCAATTGAAAACTCATTTCCTGTTATTTTTAATGGTTTGTCTAGTCTAAATATTATTCCTCCTCCAACATAATCTGTTATATTCTTTGCTTCTCCTACATAAGTATAGTCTTCTGTATTTAGATCTCCACTTTTTTCATTTACATATATTTTAGCTTTTGCTTCTGGATCTCCTGTTGCTGATGATCCAGATATAACAGCTATAGTTTCAAGGTATTCTTCTTCAGATTTTTTGTTGAATTTTACTCCAAAAAATTGATTAGCAAGGCAATTACCATTGTCATCTGTTATCATTCTTCCTTGATTACATCTCAATGTTTGTGCATATGTATATTGTGTTTTTGGTTTATAGTCGTCTGTATCAATTACTCCATACATTTGCGTTAAGCTTTCATCATCATAAGATATATAGAAATAACCTTTATCTCCCCAATTTTCTCCCCATGAGTTCAATACAATCCATGCTCCATCATGTTCTGGCTTTATTTTAAAATTATCTTTTGAATAATTATCGTCCCAACCAACAATACTTACAGCATGTCCTCCAGCTTTCATACCTTTTTTATAATATAATGAATTTGTTTGCTCATTAAAATATTCTGTTCCACCGTTTGGAGAAGCTATATTTGCTTTTACTGATCCATATTGCATAATGTGTGCTTTTGCTAATTCCCTAATACTTGCTTTTTCTTCATCATTGCTACAATCAGAAGAGTCAGGGAATTCTACTGCTGATTTCACAGTAGCAACTAATTTTGCATTTTCTATTTTACTATATTCATCTTTAGAAAAATCTTTATATGGTATTTCGCTTTCTAATGGAATTCCGTACATTTCAGCATAACGTATTACATCTGAAACACATCCTCCGTCGCCTTCTTCTCTTTTTTCGATACTTCCTACTTCTCTTATTCCATAAAACTCCTTTGATGTTACATAGTCTAAGTATCTTTCAGATAAATTATAGAATTTACCTTTCTTTTTAGCATAATTTGTTTCTATACATTCTGTTGTAGCAAAAATATCACATAACCCTAACGGATTTTGATTTTCTACTTCTATATTTATGTAATCTTTTAAGTTATATTTATTAGGCATTTTTATATTGTCCAAATTATATAGCTTTTTTACTTTATCACTTTTTAAGTCTTTTACTTGTATATTATAATTTTTGCTTTCTTCAAGTGGCTCATTATTTGCTGCTTGAACATATCCTATTCCTGTAATAGAAATAGACATAACTGTAATTATTGTAACTACTAAACTTTTTAAAAATATTTTTTTCATTTTTCAACATCCTTTGCTTTACAAAAATTCCATTTATAATTATACCACATTTTTCCAAGTTTTTCAAGGCTTTTGTGTGTTTTAATTTTTGTTACAAATCTAATTTTCTTGTATAATTAATTTTTCAACCAAGTATTTTAGGATGTTATTATTTTTGACAACAAAAAACTGAGTATTTATTTTATACTCAGCTCTTTATTTTTATATATTATTTTTCTACTATTTCTAACATCGCATTTTTTAAGTTTTCTACTTTCTCTTCTGCTTCTTCTTTTGTTTCTGCTCTTATTCCCATATATAGTTTTATTTTTGGCTCTGTTCCTGATGGACGTATACAGCACCATGAATTATTTTCTAATTCATAATATAAAACATTTGATTTTGGAAGTCCTGTTGATGTAATTTCTCCTGTTAACATATTTTTATTTATGTCTTGTTCTACATCTTTAAATTCTAATACTTTGTATCCTCCAACTTCGTTTACTTCTGTATTTCTCATTTTTGTCATCATATTTTTTATTTCTTGTGCTCCAGAAGCTCCTTCTTTTACTATTGCTACTTGTGTTTCTATATAGTAACCATATTTTTTATATATTTCATTCATTGCATCCCATAATGTTTTTCCTTTAGAACTATAATAACATGCTGCTTCACATAGCGCCATTACTGCTGCTATTCCGTCTTTATCTCTTGCATAATCTCCTATTAAGCATCCATAACTTTCTTCAAATCCAAATACATATGTTTTGTCTTTGTTTTCTTCAGCCTTTTTCATTACAGCTCCAATGTTTTTAAATCCTGTTAAAACTTCTATACATTCTAATCCATATTCTTTTGCTATAGCTCTTGTTAAATTAGAAGATACTATTGTTGTTATTATCATTCCATCTGATGGAAGTATTCCTTTTTCTTTCATTTGAGATATTCTATATTCTGCAATAAGTAATGCTGACATGTTTCCTGTATAATCCATATATTTTCCTGTTGCTGTATCTTTTGCATATATTCCTAGTCTATCTGCATCTGGGTCTGTTGCTAAAACTACATCTGCATCTACTTTTTCTGCTAATTCTAATGCTAATTTGAATGCTTTTTTATCTTCTGGATTAGGGTAGCTAACTGTTGGAAATTCTCCATCTGGATCTTTTTGTTCTGGTACTACATATACATTTTCCATTCCTAATTCATTTAAAAGTCTTTCTGCTATTTGGTTTCCTGTTCCATGTAATGGTGTATATACTACTTTTAGTTTCTTTCCTTCTTCTTTCATTACTTCTGGGTTAATTATACATTTCTTTAATGTTGCTATATATTTGTCATCCATTTCTGTTCCTACTATATTAAATAACCCTTTTTCTTTTGCTTCTTCTTCTGTTGTCATTTTTATTTCACTATAACTTTCAACTGCTTTTACTTTTCCTATTATATCTTTATCTCTTGGTGCTACTATTTGAGATCCGTCATCCCAATATACTTTATATCCATTATATTTAGGTGGGTTATGACTTGCTGTAATCATTATTCCTGCTGTACATCCTAATTCTCTTACTGCATATGATAGTTCTGGTACAGGTCTTAATTTTTCGAATAAATATGTTTTTATTCCATTAGCATTTAATATTAATGCTGTTTGTTTACTAAATTCGTCTGACATTCTTCTTGAGTCATAACTTATAACTACACCTTTTTGTTGTGTTCCTTGTTCTATTATATAATTTGCTAATCCTTGTGTTGCTTTTCCTACTGTGTATTTGTTCATTCTATTTGTTCCAGCTCCTAAAACTCCTCTTAGTCCTGCTGTTCCAAATTCTAATTCTTGGTAAAATCTATCTTCGATTTCACTTTCATTACCTTTAATTGATAATAACTCTGCTTTTGTTTCTTCGTCGAAGTCTGGGCTATTTAACCACTCTTCGTAAACTTTCATATAATCCATATTTTACTTTCTCCTTTTTTATTTTATTTTAAAAGCCACACTTAAATATTTATGTGGCTTTGTAATCTTAAATTATTATCTTGATATACCCTTTTTGTGATATGCTTCATATAATTTTCTAGCTGTTGATGGACAATCCACACCTGCTGAATCTGCATTTTTTACTGGTGCAAATTCTTCTTCTCTTTTTACTCTTAATACTAACATTTCATCTAATGTTCCAAATGTATCAAATAAGAATGATTCAAATTTATATGCATTTGGTGAATCTGGTACTATTAGTTTTCCGTCTTTATCTATATATGTTGCTTTTTTATGTGCTATATGGTATGGAAGTGGTAAACTTCCCATTCTTTCTACTGCTTCTATGTTAAATAAGTTGCAAAGTAGATTTGATTCTCCATATAATAATTCTCCATTTTCATCAACTGCTTCTGCCATATCATCAGTTATTTCTGAATATTCTATAACACTTGGTCTTCCATTTCTTTTACAGAATACTCCTACTTTTTCATGTGGATTAGCTTTAACAACAGATTTACATGCTACTGTTACATTTTTATCCATTGCCATTCCTACAAATAATGGATCTACCATTTTTGCTAAACAGTTATCTACTCCTCCGATGAAAATCCATTCAACACCAAGTTCTCTCATTTTTTCTGTCATTTTATTTTTTACAAGTGCTTCATAAATTCCACCATGTCCGTTTGCTGCTAATTTTATAACTCCATCTTCATTTATTAAAATTTTACCTTCTGTATCAACCATTGGTAATTGACCTTGTTTGAAGAAAAATATGTCTTTGTCTTTTTTGTATCCGAAGAATTTATTTTTTTCAAAAAATTCTATTGTTTGGTCATTGTTTTCTTCACTTGTCATTATAAACCATGGAACACGAACTCCGTATTTCTTTTCACCTTCTTTTAAATTATCACATAATAATTCAAATAAAGATTTATGTGAGTCTAACCCTATATCATATGCTCCTTTTGGTCCATCAAATCCAAGTCTTGTTCCTTGACCACCAGCCATTGTAACTGCTGCAAGTTTTCCTTCTCTTATTGCTTTTTCACCTATTTTTTCGTATTCTTTATACTTATCATTTAATTTATATTTATCAGTATATTCCATATGAGATATTTCGTCATTGCTTGTGTCTATTTTGTCTGCAGTTCTGTATAAGCTATTTACTAGTCCAAAATCTACATTTTCAATTTGATCTAGTAATTCCTTTTGTTTTTTTTCACTTAATGTTGCAAAATGATTTAATATGTGTTCTTGACCATATTTCTTTAGTTTTGCTTCAGCCTCTTCTTTATTGATCATATTTTTCTCTTCCTTTCTTGTCTTGCTACTTTTTAGCAGAATAGTTAAATTAAAAAACAAAATTAGTTAATTTTGTTTTATTTGACTTTTATACTATACCATTTAGTAAATTTAGTCAAGATTTCATTTGTAAATTTTCATATGACTATTTTGTTGAATATTTAAAAAACATTTTGCTATTTGTTTATTTTTATGGTAAAATAGTTTTCCATATAATTATTTTTTGTATTAAGAAAGGGATGTAATATTAAATGGAGAAACTAATTGTTTTAGATTTAGATGGAACTCTTCTAAAAAAAGATAAATCTGTATCACAATATTCAATAAATACCTTGTTAAAATTTAAAGAAAATGGTAATAAAATACTGTTTGCAACAGCAAGGCCTCCTAGGGATTCTTACAAATATGTTCCTATTGAATTAAGGGATAATCCTATAATTTGTTATAATGGTGCTTGTATTTTGCAAAACGATACTTTGATTTATAAAAAACAACTTTCTAAAAATGTTTCTTTAGAAATTATGAAAAAAGCTAGAAGTTTTGGTTATAATCAAATAAGCATTGAAATTGATGATGCTTTATATTCTAATTTTGATACTTCTACTTTTTTTAAAGGTGCAAAAAATAAAATAGTTACTTTAGAAAACATCAATTTTGATAAAGCTTATAAAGTACTAATTTGTAGCGATATTCCAATTTCACAAGATTTACTTCGTGAACTTCCAAATTCTTGCAAAGGGACAATTACAGATAATGGAAGACTTTGCCAAATTGTAAATAGTGAGGCTTCTAAATGGAATAGTGTAAAATCATTGTCTGATAAATTAAATATTGACACTAAAAATATTATAGCTTTTGGCAATGATTATAATGATTTAGATATGATTAAAAATGCTGGAATAGGCGTTGCTATGCAAAATGCTGGAGATGATATTAAACAAGCTGCAGATTTTGTTACTGATAGTAATAATGATGATGGTGTTGCAAAATATATTGAAAAAAATCTTTTAGTTTTTGAAAAAGCTTTATAGTTGTTAAAAGACAGGTTTGACCTGTCTTATTTTTTTGTTACTATTCTTTCTTGATATTTTTTTGTTATTTCTTTGCTTTTGTTTGCAATTTCATTAAAGTCGTAACAATCAGCTATCCAAACATTTTCTTTTTCTTTTGTTATTTTTGCTATTTTTTTATTTTGCTCTTCTATGTATTTTTCTTCTCCTTTTATATAAATTGATACTTTTTCTTCCTTTTCTATTGCCTTTTGTAAGTATTCATATTTTACTTCTGAGTTTTCTGTCCAGTCTATTTTTTCTATTTCTTTCTTTTCTTTTTCAACTATGTTTATCTTTGAAAGTACTGTTTTTATTGTTTCTTCTAAATTGTTTTGTGTAAATATTATTATTTTTTTGTTTTCTTTTAGTTCTTTTTTTATATTCAACAATCCTATCATTTCAAAATGATAATCACTTACATAAAACATATAAGCTTTTTTACTTTCGTTTTTCAACATCGTTTTACTCATCCTTTCTAACTCAGTATACTAAAGACTTTTAGCCGATCTCTTTTGTTTTTTGTTGACTGGTAAATTTTACCATTTTATTTCAAATGTGTCAATATTATTTCAATTATATTTCATCGCCTTTTTTCGACCTTGTATATTTTTTATTTTTTGGGAAATAATTAAAGTAAAGAATATTTTTCTAATTTTGTTTATAGGAGTCATTTTATGAAAAATTATAAAGTTTTATTATTATTACTATTTCTATTATTTGTATATACATTTTTTTGTGCTATAACATATGCTAATGTAGTTTCTAATGATATTTCTGAAAATGTTTTTAGGTTACATGTTATAGCTAATAGCGATTCTGATGAAGACCAGAATTTAAAATATTTAGTAAGAGATTCTCTTTTAAATTATATGGAAGAATTAAGCAAAGATTGTAAATCTAAAGATGAAGTTATTTCTATTGCTAAAGAACATAGCTCTGATTTTAAAAGTATAGCTGTGAATACCATTAGAGAAAACGGTTATGATTATGATGTTTCAATTAACATAGGTAATTTTGATTTTCCTACAAAAACTTATGGAGATATTTCTTTACCTAGTGGTAATTATGATGCCCTAAGAGTGGAAATTGGCGAAGCTAAAGGTAAAAATTGGTGGTGTGTAATGTTTCCTCCTCTTTGTTTTATAGATATATCTTCTGGTGTTGTTCCTGAGGATTCTAAAGATTATTTAAAAGAAAATATGTCTGAAGAAGAATATAAACTAATTTCTTCTGAAGAAGACAACGTTTTTAATCTTAAATTTAAACTTCTAGAATTCTTTGCTAATAATCATCTAATATCTTAAAATTACTTGCAATAATGCAAATATTATGTTATATTCATAGGAGTAGAGTGTTATTTTTACACTCTATTTTTTAAGCGAAAAAATAAATAATTATATATATATTAAATATTTGGGGGTAATCTATTTGGAGAAATTATTAATAACAGGACCAACAGCATTAAAAGGAGAAGTAGAAATAAGTGGAGCAAAAAATGCAGCAGTAGCAATATTGCCGGCAGCTTTACTAATAGATGGAACTTGTACTATTACAAATTTACCTAATATTAGTGATGTTAAGTTGTCTTGTGAAATATTAGAAGCTTTAGGTGCAAAAATAACTTGGACTGACAAAAATACTGTAACTATTGATTCTTCTAATATTACTTCTACACAAGCACCTTTAGGCTTAACAAGTAAGTTTAGAGCTTCTTATTATATAATTGGTGCTATGCTTAGCAGAATGGGGTCAGTACAAGTTGCTATGCCTGGTGGTTGTCAATTAGGTGCAAGACCTATTGATCAACATATAAAAGGTTTTGAAGCTTTAGGTGCAGAAGTTACTGTTGAAAAAGGACATATTAATGCCACAGCTAATAAATTAGTTGGTACTTCTATTTATATGGATATTGTTTCTGTAGGAGCTACAATTAATGTTATGCTTTCTGCCGTTCTTGCTGAAGGAACTACTGTTATAGATAATGCTGCAAAAGAGCCTCATATAGTTGATGTTGCAAATTTCTTAAATACAATGGGTGCTGATATTAGAGGTGCTGGAACAGATATGATAAAAATTAATGGTGTTCCTAAATTAACAGGTAATGCAACATATAGTGTCGTTCCAGATCAAATTGAGGCAGGTACTTTTATGCTTGCAGCGGTTGCTTCTAGAGGAGATTTGCTAATAAAAAATTGTATAACAAAACATTTAGAGCCAATTACTAGAAAGATTTTAGAGGTTGGCGGACAGATTGAAGATTTTGGTGATTCTATTCGTGTTTGGAATACTGAAAAGCCAAAACCTGCTACTATAAAAACCTTACCTTACCCTGGATTCCCAACAGATTTACAACCACAAATGGGTGTTGTGCTTTCTTTAGCAGATGGTACTAGTATAATTAATGAAAGCATTTGGGATTCAAGATTTCAATATACTGAAGAACTTAACAAAATGGGTGCTAAAATAAATGCTCAAGGTACAAGAGCTTATTTTGAAGGTGTTGACCATTTAGAAGGTGCTCCTGTTTTCTCTACAGATTTACGCGCTGGTGCAGCTCTTATTGTTGCTGGTGTAGTTGCTGAGGGTGAAACAGAAGTATATAATTTAGAACATATTGATAGAGGTTATGAAAATATAGAAGAAAAATTCAGAAAAATAGGTGCTAAAATAAAAAGAGTAACTGAATAATGTAATAGACAAAAGAAGGTAGAAATAAAATGTTTGATTTTTGTAGTTTATATAGTGGAAGTAGTGGTAATAGTCTTCTTCTAAAATCAGATAATGCTAAAATTTTAATAGATGCTGGTGTAAGTTGTAAAAAAATTGAGACTGCATTAGAGGATGTAAATATTTCCCCTGATGAACTTGATGCAATTTTAGTAACTCACGAGCATTCTGATCATGTACAAGGTTTGGGAACATTTGTAAAAAAACATAATGTTCCTGTTTTTGTTAATCAAAAGACTCTTGATGCAATGCCTAAACAAAAAGATAAAATTTCAGATGATAAAATTAATTTATTTAAAAATACAGATCATTTTGAAATAAATGACTTAAAAATTGTTCCTTTTGATATTCCACACGATGCTGCTAACCCTTGTGGTTTTAATATATATAATAAAAAGAAAAAAATGAGTGTGGCAACAGATATTGGAGATATGAATAAATACATATTAAAACATCTAGAAAATAGTAATTTTGTATTATTAGAATCTAATTATGATCCAGAAGTATTAAAATGTTCTCCTTACCCTTATTCTTTAAAAATGAGAATTGCTAGTTCTACTGGTCATCTTTCAAATGCTATGGCTGGAAAGACCCTTTCTTACCTTATACAATCTGGTCTTAAAACAGCTATGCTTGGACATTTGAGTAAACACAGTAATTTTCCAGAATTAGCTTATAAAACTGTTGTTGAGGAACTAATTTCAAATAATTATGATGAAAATTCTTTAAAGCTTTCAGTAGCTTCTAGAGATTCACATAGTAAAATTATAAAAATCTAAAAAGGAGATTTTATTTATGCTTACTATAAATATTGTTTGTGTTGGTAAACTAAAAGAAAAATTTTTCAAAGATGCTGTTCAAGAGTATTCAAAAAGGCTTTCTAAATATTGTAAATTAAATATTTTAGAATTGCCTGATGAAAAGATTCCAAATAATGGGAATGAAACTATTTTTAAAGATATAAAAATTAAAGAATGTAAAAATATAATCTCTCATTTAAAGAAAGATTCTTATATTATTTGTTTAGATTTAAAGGGAAAAGAATTTTCTTCTGAACAATTTTCTGCTAAAATTGATTCTATATCAATGCAATCAAGCTCTATAACATTTATTATAGGAGGCTCACTTGGTTTGACAGATGAAGTTCTTTCATTTTCCAATGAACAAATTTGTTTTTCAAAGATGACTTTTCCCCATCAATTAATTCGTGTTTTTCTTTTAGAACAGCTTTTTAGAGCTTTTAAAATTTCACATGGTGAAACATATCATCGTTAATTTATATATTTAAGATATTTTTTTTAATATATTTTTTGCTAATAATTTTATAATAATTTTTCTTGTTAAAATAAAAATTAAAAAGAACAAAACTATTTTTAAAATATTTTTTCCTCCTTTATTAAATAACTATTTTACAAGAATATTAACTATTTTTATTATAGTCTACATAATTTTTATTGTCAAGAAAAACCGTTTGACATCATTCGACAAACTACTACACTCGCAGCCATTCCAGCAATATCTGCTAAGAGGGCAGCTATTAAAATAAACCTCGTTTTTTTCACTTTTATACTACTTGTGTATATTGCAATTGTATAAATTGTTGTTTCTGTTGATCCCATTATTGTTGCTGCTATTAAACCTATTGGACTGTCTACTCCAAAATTTTTCATTATGTCTGTTGCAATGGCTATTGATGCATTTCCTGAAATAGGTCTTAATAATGCTAATGGCATTATTTCTTCTGGAAAGTTTATAATTTTTAATAAAGGGGAAATAATATTAACAATAAAATCAATGAGTCCAGATCCTCTAAGTAAACTTATCGCAACAAAAAGGCCTACTAGTGTTGGAAATATTTTTAAAGTTATCTTTATTCCTTCACTAGCACCTTCTAAAAAGATGTCAAAAATTCTTTTCCTTTCTACTATTCCATGTGCTAATATTAAAAATATTATTAGTGGCATAGCTATATTTGATAAAAATTTTATAAATTGCATTTTTTTACCTTTCTTTTTTCTTTGTTATTTTTATCAGTATTTTTGCACTTATAGTTCCCACTATTGCTGCTATTATCGTTGCAACCCATACAGGAAAGATTATGCTTGTTGGATTTGTTGAGCCTAGAGAACTTCTAATTGCTATAACTGTTGTGGGAATCAACTGTAAAGATGCAGTATTTAGAACTATAAGCATTATCATAGAGTCAGATAATTCTTCTTTATTTTTATTTTCTTTTTGCATAGAACTAATTGCTTTTAAACCTAGTGGAGTTGCTGCATTTCCTAGCCCTAATATATTTGCAATCATATTCATTGATATTTGTTGAGTTATTTTATTATTATTTTTTAATTCTGGAAATAATATCTTTATCAATGGTTTTATTGCTTTTGAAATTAATTTGACAAAACTTGTTTCTTCTGCTATACTCATTAATCCACTCCACAGACAGAGTGATCCTAAAAGAGTTGTAGTAATTGTAACAGCATCTTGAGCTCCATCAAAGAAAGAATTATTTAATTGCTCTAAATTTCCAGAGACGATGCCATATGCAATTGATAAAATTATAAATATAGGCCAAATTGAATTTAGCATTTTATCACCTAAAATATTTTTATTCTTTTATTATTTTTTTTAGTACAATTAATTGACCAATAACATTATTTATGATATTATATTGTTATTGAGTGAGGAGGGTTTTGATGAAATCTACGGGAATTATTAGAAAAATTGATGAATTAGGAAGAGTTGTAATTCCTATTGAATTGAGACATAAATTAGGAATAGATGTAAAAGATCCAGTTGAAATATATGTAAAAGGCACTTCTATTGTTTTAAAAAAGTTTGAGCCAAATTGTGTTTTTTGTGGAAACACAAAAAATTTAACTGAATACAAAGATAAGTTGATATGCGATAAGTGTATAGAGAAATTATCTGATATTAATAAATAAAAACTCCACGATTGGAGTTTTTTATTGTATAAATTTATATGAATAATTTATATATATCATTTTTAGGTACATTTCTGTCTTTTGCTATTTTTTTTATTATTTCTTTTTTTTCTAGTCCTTGTTTTTCATAATATTCATAATGTTCTTGTATTGTCATTTTTTCAAATATATTTTCTTCTTGCTTTTTACTTCCTTCTATAATAATTACCATTTCACCTTTTAAATCTTGAGCTTTTTCTATTAATGTATGAATATCTTCTCTTATAAATTCTTCGTGTATTTTTGTTAGTTCTCTTGCTATTACTATTTTTCTATCTTCTAATATTTTTTCTAGATCTATCAATGTTTCTTTTATTTTATGTGGTGCTTCATAAAGTATTATTGTTTTTTTCGTTTTACTTATTTCTTCTAGTTTAACTTTTCTGTTTTTTTTGTTTGTTGGTAAAAATCCTAAAAATACAAATTCACTTGTATCAATTCCTGATCCAATAAGTGCTTGAATACTTGCACATGCACCTGGTACTGGAATTATTTTTATTTTTTCTTTTATTGCTTCTTTTATTACTTCTGCTCCTGGATCACATATTCCTGGAGTTCCTGCATCTGATACAAGTGCTATGTTTTCTCCTTGTTTTAATTTGTTTATTAAAATTTCTGTTTTAGTATCTTCGTTGTGTCTATGATAACTTATTAGTGGTTTTGAAATTTTAAAATGGTTTAAAAGTTTTAATGTGTGCCTTGTGTCTTCTGCTGCTATTATATTTACTTCTTGTAGAACTTCTAATGCTCTTAATGTTATGTCTTTTAAGTTTCCTATTGGAGTTGCTACAATATATAATATTCCTTCTTCTTTTTTCATTTCCTTTACTCTCCGTTTGTTTTATTTTCACTTTTTTTAGTTATGTTATAAATTTTATTTATTTCCTCTGTGTATTCCCCGTTTTCTTCATATACATATAGGCTTTTTTCTACTTTTAGAAATGCTTTTGCATTTTTTCTAGCTTCTATTAAAACTAATTTTGCGTTTTCTTCTTTATTTTTGTGTGAATATACGAAACGAATACGTTTTGGCTCTATTTTATATTTTCTCATAATTGATATGATGTCTACTAATCTTTCTGGCCTATGGACCATAAATAACTCTCCATTATCTTTTAAAATTTTGCTAGATATTTTTATAAAATCTTCTAATGTTGCTGTTGTTTCAACTTTTGCTATATGTTTTTGCTTGTTTTCACTTTCTAGCCCTGTATTTTGTTTTTTATATGGAGGATTTGTTACAATTGCATCTATTGTTTTTTCTTTTATTTCTTTTTCTATATTAATTATGTCACTTTTTATTACTTTTAATTTTTGGTTTAACTTATTTATTTCTATGTTTTTGTTTATAAGGTCTACCATTTCTTTTTGCTTTTCTATACATATTATTTCTTTTGCTTTGGTCTTTTTTGATAATAATATTGATATTATTCCAGTACCAGCTCCTAAGTCTACAACTGTTGAGTTAGGTTTTATTTTTTTTGCAAAGTCTGATAATAGAATTGCATCCATTCCAAAACAAAACCATTTTTTATTTTGAATTATGCTTAAACCTTTATATTGCAAATCTTCAATTTTTTCATTTTCTTCTAATTCCATATAATCACCTTTAATTATTTTACAACAATTTTCAATTTATGTAAATATCTTACATATTATATATAAAGGAGATGTTTATGAATAATTATTTGATTGATAAAGATAAATCTGTTCAAACTTCTAAGAAGAAGTTTAATTTTAGAGATTTTAAACATAATACTTACTGTTCTTTAAATAATATTGAGTGCTTTTTAAATAATGTTACTTGTTGCTATAAGGTTTTTAAGTTGTATAGATTGTTAAAATAGGAATGTTCCTTTCGTTTAGAAACATTCCTATTTTATATTACTTATTTATTTTACACATTATTCCTATAATTCCCCTAATAAGTATATGAATATTATTCCTACATAGAATAATACTGTAAGTGCTATTCCTATAATTCCTGTTATTAGTCCTGCTTTTGCCATTTTACTTCCTGTTCTTTTTGCTGATTTTGCTCCAAATACTATTGCTAAAATACCTGTTGGTATTGAAATATACCAAAATCCAATAGCTACTGAAGATATTATTCCTAGTGTAAGTGCTGCTACATGCATTGATTGTTTCTTTTTATCTTTCATTTCCATCCTCCTTATTAATTTTTATTTCACTAATTGGCTCTAATGTATCTAAATTATTTACTTTTACTGCTTCTTCAGATACTGTGTATAAGTTATTGTCTATATATAAGCCTCTTAATAGATTTGTTTTTTTAGCATAGTAATCATAGTAACTATATTTTGAGGAATTTTTTAAATTAATTGTAGGTGCTTCATGTGTTATAGTTCCTTTTAATTTAAATCCTTCTTCTAAGTTTATTTTATAAACAAAATAACCTTCTCCTATAATTCTTCCCGAATAATTTTTATATGAATTTATTACTTCTTCTATTGATTCTGAATTATTTACTGCAAAATCTTTATTATAATTATTTACTGGTATTGCTATTAATTCTTTTTCTTTTGAGAATAATAGTGCTTTTGGATTTTTTAATATAGCTGAAGTTGTTCTGCTATCTCCTATTACAGTTTGAGACATTTGAACAGGCTCTCTTATATCACTGACATCAAATAAAGCCATTTTCATTCCTATTATTCGTGCTGTTGTTGATATTACTTTACCATCTAAATTTCTGTCTATTTCTTCTTCTGTTTCCATTCCAATTCCAATTATATGATTTTCATCATATGGATGTAAATATGTACTATAACCTGGTATTTTTAACTCTCCTAATACTTTAGGTTTAGATTCATCGCTTAAGTCTATTACAAATAAAGGATCTACTGTTTGATATGTTACTAAATAAACTTTATCTCCCATAAATCTTGATGAATACATATTCTCATTTTTTGCTATACTATCAGATACTCCTATTTGATTCATTTTTTCATCAAATATTGTAACTCTTGTTCCATTTTTGTAATTATATGATGCAACTCTTAAATGTCCTTGATATTCATCTAATGAATATTGATTTATTGTTTCTCCTTCTACTTCTCCTTTTGAATTATATTTAATGTCTCCATCATCTAATATATCAAATTTATATATTAAAGTTTTAGTTTTATAATTATAATTATAATTATATTTATTTCCATAATCGAAATAATCATCTAAACCAAAAAGACCTTTTATTCCAAATAAGCATTTCCAAAATCTATTTTCTTCTTTTTCCTCATTATATCCATTTTTCATATTTGCTATGTAAATTCCTTTTTCTGAGACATAAGCATTTGATATATCTAATGCATATGCATCTACATCAATTTGATTGTCTAAATTATTTAAATCAATTGTAGCTATTATTGTTTGAGCTTTTGAATTTATTTCTTCCATATATTTATAATTTTTCAAGCTTATTTCTTTTTCTTCTCCGTCTTCTTTATATTTTCTTACTATTTTGTCTTTTTCTATTGTATAACTACCTGAAGATATAATATATACTTTGTCTCCTATAGCTCTTGATGTGTAATATGGTTGATAAAATTCATATTTTCTTTTTTCTTTTGGATCTTTTCTATCTGTTATATCATAAACTCTAACAGTTGTATGTGGACTACTGTTATCATAATAACTACTATTTGTTGAACTTGTTCCTATTATTGTTAATTTATCTTTATTAAGTATAATATCTTCTGGTATACTTCCGTCTGAAGAGCTTATTTTTGATGCTATTTCAATAGCTTGTGGGTTTTTAACATCTGTTATTACTACATCATTTCCTGATAAAGAATATATATAATCTCCATCAGTTTTTGTAATATCTGCTTCATCTACATTTTCTACTTGTATATTTGTTTTAGAGTAATCTTTTTCTGAACTACTTTCTTCTTCACTTGCAATATCTTCTGCATTATCAATAACAGAATTCGAAGTTGTTCCTGTATCAGTAGATTTTCCTGTAACAGATGTTGGGTATGTAACTCCTTTAGATGATGAAGTATCTCCTGAATAATTTGTTGCTTCATTAGATCTAGGCATAGCTGATTGTTGATAACCTATACCTCCTATTTCACTAAATAATTCTGCTATTGCAAAAGGTGCACCTGGCATAAGCATTATTCTTGCTATTTCTGGAAGTTTTCCGCCTTCTTTCTACATTGTATACTTTTAACAATTCTCTTTCTGTTTTTACTGATCTAAATCCTTCTTTTGATTTTTTTGAAAAAGAAATACATAGTATTACAATAATAATTATTATTACCAACAATATTGCTATTGATATTTTTAATTTTTTCTTCATTTTTCCCCTCCTTTTTTTACATTATATTATTAGCTTATTTATTTTTCAACATTTAATATAAACTTTCTGTAAAAGGTTTTTTAGTTGCTCTTATTAGCTATAAAAAAGATGGCATACGCCATCTTTTACTTTAATCTCATATCATTGTTCTTGCTAATTAGAATCTGTTAATCTTTCATAAGGTTCTTTAAATTCTTCGTTTTCTTGACCTTCTATTATTATTTTTACTTTATTTACTTCTGTTAGTTCTGTTAATGTATTTACTACTGATTCTATTAAGTTTTCTTTTGCATTTTCTTTTTCTTTATCATAATTTAATATTTCACTAGATACATTTATTGTTAAACATTCATTTTTTAAAGAAGTTCCCAATATTGTTGTGTTTTCAGGTATTGTTTTTTCTAGCTTTTCGTTTGTTGGTCCTTCTATTAATAATTGTATTAAAGTTTGATATGGGTTATTTATCATTTCTTTTACATCTACAACTTTCGCTTCTGGCATGATTTTTCCTGTTTCTTTATTTAAAAAATATACTGTTACTACTGTATCTCTATCTTGTTTTTGTTCTTCTGATATTTCTTCTTCTGGTATATATTCTTCAATTGTAGCTGTTTCTTGTTCTTTTGTTTTTAATTTTTTAATTATAAATATTCCTGATATTAAAAGAATTATAAATAAAAAGACAAAGATTAATATATATTTTTTGTTCATAAGCATTTTGTATGATTTATTTAATATATTAAATAATCATACACTCCTTTCTTTAAATTTTGTATAATATATATTATTAAGTCTTTGTCCAAAATATAACTATTTTATTTTTTTAGTCCATACTTATATGTGGATTCATTTCTTCTAATGTTTTCCACTCTATGTTGTATTTCTCTTTTAATATTCTTTTTTTGTTAGTATTAAATACATGTATATATCCTAGTGTATGTTCTACCCCTTGTTTTTTTAACATTTCTTTTACTTCTTTATCTACTTTTTCAAATATTTCTTTATATTCTTCCTTTTCTTCTATAGGATCATGTTTTATCATTTTTTCCTCCTTTTTAGCTTAGCTTTATTTATTGGTCTTCGTCAAAGCTTTTTACTTCTTTTTCTTTTGAATCTTTTATCATTTTTTTGCCTACAGTATCTCCTGATTGCACCATTTTACTGGCACTTCTAGTTCCTGTTGCTTTTTTAAATTGTTTTTTTTGAATTTTAAAATTGTATAGTTGTTCTATTTTTGTAATTACACTTTCGTCTGCTCCTGCTTTTTCTAGCTCTTCTCTTTTTTCTATTATTTGTTTACATGTTTCTTTTATTTCTTCGTCTCTGTTTTGCAATTTTTCATAACATTTATTTAATAAGAAGTTTTTTAATGTATAACTTGCTGTTATGTCTTCATATTTTATTTCTTTCATTTCTAAGTCTGCCTCGTTATATTTTCCTCCTTTAACCTTTCTTAGGAATGTGTGTAAGTTATCTTCTTCAAATACTTCTTCTGGATTTTCCCTTGTTTTTTTTATTTCGTTAATTGCCTCTTCTACCTGATCATAAACAGATTCTTTACCTATACTTTCTAAAACATTTTCTTCTTCTTCGTTTCTAGGATCTAATTCAGTCATTGCTTGCAAATCTGATGTTATGTTTTTTCCTGTTTTTTCTTCATATCGTTTTATAATATTTTCTCTATCATAATATGCCATTTCTTCAAGCTCTGCTTTTATTTCTTCTTGACTTTTTCCTTCTTCTCTTAAAATTGCTTCTCTATGTTTTTTTAGTATATCTCCTCCTCTTATTGCATACAAATTTCCTTTTTTAGGTCTATGTTCTTCATCTATTCTTTCTTTTACTGATTCACTTAATGCCTTAGCTATATCTCCTTCAACACCATATTTATCTCTTCTAAAATTTATATTTTCTTCTCCTAGTTCTCTTATTGACCATTCTACATTTCTTCCTAATTCTTCTGCACATATTTCTCTAAATTCATCTTTTTCTCCGTACAAAAAATTCTTTTATTGCATCTAAATCTCTTCCCTTTGTTCTAAGTCCACCTAATATTGATTTTAATATATTTGCTTCAGGTCTATAATTGTAGTCTACAACAAAACCTCGTTTTTCTAATTTTTCATTTTCTTCTTTTGATATTCTAGGTATTTCTTTACCTTTTTGTAGATAATTATTTATACACATTTCAGCAAGTAGATTTGCCATAGCTTCATCTATTATTCCTCCTCCATGTTGTTGTTTAGGCTCGTCTGCAATTGAATGTGCTAATTCGTGTATTGTGTTTGATACAGCCATTATTGTTCCTTTATATTCTTTAAGCCATTCTTCATTCCATAAAACTTTTCTTTCTTTTCTGTCAAAAAAAGCAATACCTTCTCCCATATCTTTTCCTTTTTCTAGCTCACATGTTACACTTCTTAACCTTATTTTTACAGAACTTGCTTCTTCTTCTCCATAAATGTCTCTGAAAAGTTCTTCAACCATTTCTTTAGCCACATCTAATAATTTTTCTTCTTCTTTTTCTAATTCTTTTCTTTCTTCTTCATTTATATACATTTTTTACTTTATGTTATTTGAATAACATAAACTCCTTTCTTTTTTGTTTGGCTTTTGTTATAAAGGTTAGCCCTTTTGTTTTATGCTTTAGCTGTTTTCTTTTCTTTTTTTGTTGTTTCATTTTCTTTTTCAAGTGCTTTTTTATGTTTTTGTTTTAATTTTAAGTTGTCTTTTGCCACTGTCATAAGTAGTTTTATTCTATTTGCTTGATTTGACTCACTTGCACCTGGATCATAGTCTACTGGTGATATATTTGCTTCTGGGTATTTTTCTCTTATTGTTTTTATTACACCTTTTCCTACTACATGGTTTGGTAAACAAGCAAATGGTTGAACACATATTATATTTGGTATTCCGTTTTCTATGTATTCTATCATTTCTGCTGTTAAAAACCATCCTTCTCCTGTTTGGTTTCCTATTGAAAGTACATTTTTTACTTTGTTTTCTAAATGCCATATGTTGCATGGTAATAAATAGTCTTTGTTTGAATTCATAAGTGCAATTCTTACATCTTTTTCAAATAGTTCTACTAATTTTATTCCTAGTTTGCTTATTTTTGAAGATGTTTTATTTGTATTTAATAAGTTGTTAAATGTTATTTTGTGTGTTAGCATAAATTTTGCAAATCCCATAAAATCTGGAAGTATTACTTCTGCCCCTTCTTTTTCTAGTAGTTCTGCTGCAAAGTTATTTCCAAATGGGTGATATTTTATTAGTACTTCTCCTACTATTCCTACTTTTGGTCTTTCTTTTGATGTGTCTAGCTCTATTTTTTCAAAATCTTCTACTATGTCATAAATTGATTTTTTAAATTCTCTACTGTTTGATTTTCCAACTAGTTTTCCACACTTTTTCATCCATTTGTCGAAAACTTTTTTCGTTTCGCCTTTGTTTACTTCATATACTCTATTTTTTGTCAACATTTTTTGTAGTAAATCACCATATACTATACATTTTATTAACCCTTCCATTAGTGGGATTGTTAGTTTGAATCCTGACATTTTTTCCATTCCAACTAAGTTAAATGATATTACTGGTACTTGTGGAAATCCTGCATCTTTTAATGCTTTTCTTATAAATCCTATGTAGTTTGTTGCTCTACAGCCTCCACCTGTTTGAGACATTATTAGTGCTGTTTTATTTACATCATATTTACCACTTTCTAATGCTTCTATCATTTGACCTGTTGTTAATATTGATGGATAACATGCATCATTATTGACATATTTTAATCCTGTTTCAACTGTTTTTTGTGTACATTTATTTAGTAGTTTTGCTTTATATCCATTTGCATTTAGCATTGATTCCAGTAATTCAAAGTGTATTGGTGCCATTAGTGGAACTAGTATTGTATATTCTTCTTTCATTTGTTTTGTAAAGATGTTTTTCTTTAATTCATAGTTTCCTAGTTCTTTTTCTTCTCTTTTTTCTTTTATTCTTTTATTCATACTTGCTAGTAATGAACGTATACGTATTCTAACAGCTCCTAAGTTGTTTACTTCGTCTATTTTTATTAGTGTATACATTTTGTTATAGCTTGATAGTATTTCTTCTACTTGATCTGTTGTAACAGCATCTACTCCACATCCAAATGAGTTTAATTGTACTAATTCTAGGCAATCTGTTTTTCCAACAAATTCTGCTGCTGCATATAACCTTGCATGGAATACCCATTGGTCTACAACTCTTATTGGTCTTTTTACTTCTGCTTTATCACTTACGCTATCTTCTGTTAATACACATAATCCTAATGATGTAATTAATGTATCTATTCCATGGTTTATTTCTGGATCTACATGATATGGTCTTCCTGCTAATACAATTCCTCTTAAGTCATGTTTTTTCATGTATTTTACTGTTTCTGTACCTTTGTTTCTAATATCTTCTTTACATTTTTTATATTCTGCTTCTGCTTCATTTGCTGCTTTTGTTAATTCAGATTTTGTAAAGTTATATTCTTTAAATTCTGGTAATTCCATTACTTTTTTTACTAGATTTTTTGTGTCAAATGGTAGAAATGGATTTATGAATTTTACTTCTTTACTTTTTAGCCCTTCTATATTGTTTTTTAGAACTTCTGAATATGATATTACTATTGGACAATTATAGTGATTGTCTGCTCCTTCATATTCTTTTCTTGAATATGGCATACAAGGATAAAATATTGTTTTTATTCCTTGTTCTAATAAGTTTTCAATATGTCCATGTGATAATTTTGCTGGATAACATACTGATTCTGAAGGCATTGATTCCATGCCTTTTTCATATATTTTTCTTGTACTTTTTTCTGAGATTATTACTCTAAAACCTAATTTAGTTAAAAATGTAAACCAAAATGGATAATCTTCATACATGTTTAATACTCTTGGTATTCCGATTGTTCCACGTTTTGCTTTTTCTTTTGGTAATGGCTCATAATTAAAAATTCTTTCATATTTGTATTGTACTAGGTTTGGTAAGTCTTTTGCTTTTGTTACAACTCCTGCACCTTTTTCACATCTGTTTCCAGATATGTGAATAGCACCATTGCTAAATTTATTTACTGTTAATTTACAATGGTTTTCACATCTGTTGCAACGAGTATGTGTTATTTTTATTTCTAAGTTGTCTAGTTCTTCTGTTTTTAGTATTGTTGACATATATTCCATATCTAAGTTTGATTCATATTGTTCTTTTGAAAGTAATGCCATTCCATATGCTCCCATAAGTCCTGCTATGTCTGGTCTTACTACATCTTTTCCTACTATTTTTTCAAATGCTCTTAATACTGCATCATTGTAGAAAGTTCCTCCTTGTACCACTATGTGGTTTCCTAGTGTTTCTACATCTCTTACTTTCATTACTTTTTGAATTGCATTTTTTATAACTGAATATGAAAGTCCACTTGATATATCTCCTATCTCATAGCCTTCTTTTTGAGCTTGTTTTATTTTTGAATTCATAAATACTGTACATCTTGATCCTAAGTCTACTGGTCTTTTTGCATCTATTGCTGATTTTACAAATTCTTCTATTTCTAAGTTTAAGCTTTTTGCAAATGTTTCTATAAATGATCCACATCCTGATGAACATGCTTCGTTTAACATTATATTGTCAATTGCACCATTTTTCATTTTTATGTATTTCATGTCTTGACCACCTATGTCTACAATGCTTGTAACATCTGGCTCAAACTCTTTTGCAGCTGTATAATGTGCTATTGTTTCGATTTCATTTAAGTCAACATTTAATGCTGTTTGTATTAATTTTTCTCCATATCCTGTTACTCCACTATAACGTAGTTTTGCTTTTTTAGGGATTACTGAATATAGTTTTTTTAACATTTTTATAACACTTTGTAATGGATTTCCTTCGTTGTTTGCGTACATTGAATATAGTAAATTGTTTTCATTATCTATTAGTACTATTTTAGTTGTTGTTGATCCTGCATCTATTCCAAGATAACAATCTCCTTCATATTGTTTTATGTTTTTTTGGTTTACTTTATTTTTGTTATGTCTATTTTTAAACTTTTTATAGTCATTTCTATCTTTAAATAATGGTTCTAATGGAACAGTTGTAGTATCTTGTGATTCTTTTAGATTTTTTATTTTTGTTTTTAGTTCTTTTACTGTTATAGGTTTTGTATGTATTGAATCTAATGCTGCTCCTTTAGCAACTAATAAGTGTGCTTCTTCTGGTATTATTATTTCGTTTTTCTTTAATTTTAGTGTTTCTATAAATCTTTTTCTAAGTTCTGGTAAGTAGTTTAATGGTCCTCCTAAAAATGCTACTTTTCCTCTTATTGGTCTTCCACAAGCTAAACCACTAATTGTTTGATTTACTACAGCTTGGAATATTGATGCTGCTATATCTTCTTTTGCTGCTCCTTCATTTATTAATGGTTGAATATCTGTTTTTGCAAAAACTCCACATCTTGATGCTATTGGATATATTGTTTGGTATGTTTTTGCAAGTTCATTTAAACCTGCTGTGTCTGTATTTAATAGAGATGCCATTTGGTCTAGGAATGCCCCTGTTCCACCTGCACATGTTCCATTCATACGTTGTTCAATTGATTTGTCAAAATATATTATTTTTGCATCTTCTCCACCAAGTTCTATAACTACATCTGTTTGTGGCATGTATTTTTCTACTACACGTTTACAACTAACTACTTCTTGTATGAATTTTATTCCTAAAAATTTGGCAGCAGACATAGCTCCTGAGCCAGTAAGTGCTATTGTATAGCTGTTTTCAGGATATTTTTCTATTAGTTCTTCTAATACGTTACATACTGTGTTTTTTGTATCAGAAAAATGTCTTCTGTATTCACTATGTATTATTTCTTGATTTTTGTTCATTACAACTATTTTTACTGTTGTTGATCCTACATCAAGCCCAATATTTAAAACTTCTGCCATTTTAGTTTTCTCCTTTTTGTTAGTTTTGTGTTTTATTTTTGAGGGACAGATATACTCTTTTTTTCGTATTCTGCCCCTTCTTGTATTTTATACGCAAGTTTGTCTTTTGTCAAGCTTGTATTTATTGGCTTTAGTTGAAATTTTGGCGTTTTTGTGGTATCCTATATATAGGGAAAGTTTTGTTATATGAAGGAGATTTTTATGGATAAGAATTATTATGAAATTCTAGAAATATCTACTTCAGCCTCTCAAGAAATTGTTGAGAAGGCTTATAAAACTTTGGTTAAAAAATACCACCCTGATTTACAAACAGGTACTAAGAAAACTGAATATGAAGAAAAGTTAAAACTTATAAATGAAGCTTATGAAGTTCTTTCAGATCCTCAAAAGAGAAAATCTTATGATGAAACCCTTCCTAATAATAATATTTCTGCTGAGGATTATGAGAATTTATATAGACAAAAAGAATATATGAAACAAAAAATTTCTCAAATGGAACAACAACAAAGAAATGGACAAACTGGTTATTCTAACCCTAATTATCAAAATAATAGAACTCAGACAAGTAATTATAATGATTATAGGGCTTCTCAACAAGAGTATATTAATAATATGAATGCTGCATATCAACAACAGGTTAATGATGCTATAAATAAAGCTTATCATGATGCATATATTCAAGATTTGAGAAATAGAGGTTATAAAATTAAATATCATAGAAGTTGGAAAGATTATTTGGCTGCTTTTATAACATTTTTGATTGTTGTTCTTATTTTAATTATTTTATGGCAGATTCCTTCTTTTAGAAATTATTTTATAAATTTGTATAATACAAATACTGTTGTGAGAATTTTAGCAGATTTCGTTATAAATATTTTTAATAGTTTTTCAGGTAAGTAAAAAGATGTTCAATTGCATATTTTGAACATCTTTTATTTTTTTTATTCGATGAATTCATTTGAGACAAATATATAACTATCTCCTTGTTTTTTTAATGTTACTTTTATTAACTTTGAGTCCGGATAATCTTTTAATTTTACATATACTATATAGTTGTCACCTTCTTTGACTCCCACTCTACAATTAACTTTTGAGTAACCTTCTCCAGAAAACGATTTTGCATATAATTCTCCATCTTCTATAAAAATCCAATCTTTTAATTTTGACTCTATATCATTTATTTCTTTACCTGTTTTTTCTTTAATTAGATCTTTGACATCTTCTTCTTTCACAGCGACTAACAATGGAACTTGTGGCAATGTTCCAATTTCTTCCATAATCTTTTCATTGTATTCTTTTTTTTGATTATCTGATAGTTCTTTACTTATTCCTGCTCCTCTATATAATAGTTGATTTATATTTATATCTGATGCATCTTGATATTCACAGAAAAGAAAACAATTATTTTTTTCGTCTTCCAAAAAATCCTTAACTTGATTTTTCTCCTCTTCTGTTAAATATGTTTCGCTTTCTTGTTTTTCTTCTTCTATTTTCTTTTGTTGATTTACTAATACTACAACAAATAAAACTATAACAAGTATACACGATATAATTATATATATATTCTTTTTTTTCATAATTAAATCATTCCTCTTATATTTTTTTAAACTGTATATATAAAATAGTTCGCTACATTTTCATGCACAAAATTTTCATCAAGATACCAAATTTTATATCCTCCTACATCAAGAGGTTCTTTTGTTTGATGGGAAGTATGTTTAGCTGCTTGAGCCTCAGTTGTATTAGGATCTTTTATTAAAAATGATCCATTTTCATATCCACATATACATATAACATGTCCACTTCCTACTGGGAAGTAACTTCCAGAGTTACAAACAATCTGTGCTCCACTCTGTAATGCTTTTATTGCATCCTCTTTACTGTTAGATTGCGTCATTTTCAAATTAGCCAAACTAGGATATTTTGATGAAAACTCTGTAACGACTGATGTGTAAAGATCATAGTAAGTACCATCTGCAACAGTATAAGTACCATTAGCTAAACCAAATTGTGCAACTTCTATTGGAGATATTTCTTGATTAGCTAACTCAGAAAGCGCCATAGCAATAGCAGTAGGTCCACATCCAGAAGAACTCATTGAAAGCTCTGCAGGACCTTCTATATCTATTTGAGAAAAATTAAATCTTTTACCGAATTCTCCTGATACTGTTGTTGCTTCATCTTCTCCAAATCTAGCATAATTACCTTCAAATGTTTCTCTAAAACTACCTTGAACATTTTCATAATCAAAACCATCTGTTAACCATGCATATGCTACTACAATAATTACTATTACTAGTATTATGCCTAACACAATCCATGTTACAGGATTAAATAATGCTGCTATAGCTGATACAAGAGCATGTATCATATGAGCTACTAGTCGAGCAGCTCTAACAGCTGTTTGTACAGCCTTTCTTGCCATTTTTACAGCTTTTTGTGCTGTTTCTGCCGTTTTTTTTGCTCCGTCTGCTATCTTCCTAGCTCCTTGTACAGCTTTTTTACCAGTATCTACAGCTGATTTTCCTGCGTCTAGAACTTTTCCACCAGCATCTACAGCACCTTTAGCTGCTCCACCAACTTGCTCTTGATCACTTTTGGGTGTTTTTTGTTCTTCTTCTCCCATTTACTTTCCTTCCTTTATTTCTTTTTTACTAATCTTTTAGAAGTTTACATATCCAAAAGATAATGTAAAGTCCATATCTTCTTTTAATTTAATCATAAATTGCATTTTACCACTGTAATCTTCATCTTTTTCTTCTGTTCCTTTTTCATATAAATAAATTTCTAAAATATATATATCACTTTGTCTGTCTACATTCTTTATTTTATATGTGTAATGTTTAGGAAAATAATATTCTTTAAAGTAATCTGTTAATTTTTCTTCTGTTAAAGAGTGATTATCTTTAAATCCTTGATCTAATTTTCTATATATCGTATGATAATCTCTGTTATTCAACATATCAATAACTCTTTGAGCATTTAAACTTACTTTATCCTCTTCAGAAGCATTATTGTAAAGCTCTTTATTTTCTTCTGTTAATATTGTATATGTATCCAATTTTACAGTAAAGTCCATAACTGATTTAACATTAAATACCATCAAATTTTCATATTGATCTTTAGATACATACTCTTCATAGCCTTCTTGTTGTCTTTTTATGTACTGTACTGTACTTATTCCTGAAATTTCGTCTTTAAAACTTTCTACATATTTTTTGAAATTATCAACATTTTCAAATCTTTCGTTTCTATATTCTTCATCCAAATATTCATAAGCTTTTTCAGGGTTATTTAACATCATATTTTTATATTTTTCTACATATTTTCCAACAAGTTCTCCATCATTTAATGTTATTTCTGTATATGTATTTCTTGTATTTTTGTCTATGCTATTACTGTTCTTTTCTTCCTCTAAATTAAGTTCTTCTGTTGGTTTTACTGAATATGTTTTATTATTCTTATCTATTTTCATTATAAATTTTTCAGTTTTATTAATTTCTTCATTTGTTTCTTTATCTGTTGATTTCCAACTAACTTCTATTGCATAAAATTCTATATTGTTATCAGCTTGTTTGACTTTTATATCATCTACCGAACATCTTTGAACTTCATTTGATGTAATGTTTATGAACTCTTCCAAATTATCTTCTGTTATTTTGTTTTCTTCTATATATTCTTTATCGATAAAATCCAATAATGCTCTTTTTTTATCTTCTTCGCTATATATTCTAAATATTTCAGCTGTTGTCTGTCTTCCTCCTAAAGCATTTTGTTCTGATTTTTTAGTTATATCTACATTAGCAAATGTTAAATATTTTTGAATATTACTTTGAACTGTACAATACATTTCTTCTGAGGTTACAGCTCCATCTTCTACCTCTATTTGATTTGGTTCTTTTTGTGCTTTTTTCATGTCAACTAATATAATTGTTATTACAATTATTCCTATAAGTAATATTCCTATTATATACATCATTGTTATTTTTTTATTCATATTAAAACTCCTTGTTCTATGAAAGTGAACCATATGCACCAAAAATTTCATTCCAGAAATCTATTTTCATTTCTACTTGATATGCTGTAAATTGTCCTCCTTCATAAGCTGTTACTGGTGCTCCATCTGCATGTTCTCCTCCAACACTTTGACATTTCGTTACAAATTCTTCATGTGTTTTATATATTTTTGTACAACCAGCTCTATCTGGATCCATATAATAAGCTCCTCCTGTTCCTGGTCCACCAAATCCATGAACTCCTAATGATGAATATACTGATTGCATTCCAGCTAATGATCCTGGTGGTCCATAACCTGTAGGATCACATCCTGCAGCTTCTCTTTCTTGAGCTAATTGAGTTATTTCTCCTGCATAAGTTCCTCCTTCTTCATATTCATCTAATACTTTTGCATATGCTTTTACACCTTCTTCTACTGATGCAAAGCCTCTACCTGTATTTGATCCATTAAATACTCCTATTCCCCAATAATTATGTGTTCCTCCTCCTGCTATAAAGTTTTGTTCTTGCTTAGCAGTTACTACAACTAATTCAGGATTTACGCCTGCAGCAACTGCTGTATCGTAAATTGATCCTGCTTTATCTGCAAAGTTAGTTGCAAATGATGCATTTGATTTTGATCTATAAGCATTTAATGCTTCTATAAATTTTTCTCTACTCAATACAGGTTTATCCAATGGTATCATTCCTGGAGTCTCTGAGTTTCCTCCTTGAGAAGATTGTTGAAAACCAAATTCATCTGGAGAGTACTCATCATTAAAACTTATTCCTGACATTGAATAGTACTCTGATATTACTTTTGAATATAAATATTGAATTACCTCTACTAAATTTGCTGTTTTTAAATTTCCTTCTAAGGTAGCACATATCCATGTAACAAAATTGTTTGAAGCTGATCTTAATCCACTTTCTTTGTATAATTCTACAAAATGTCTATAATTTTCATAAGCAAATCCCGTTGTAGAAGCATAATTATATGTTATTGAATTCGAATCTGTTTCAGTTGTTATATTTGTTGTTTTTGATGGTTTCTTTTCTGCTTGTTCTTGCTCTTGATTAGGTTGATCAATTATCCCTGTAGTATTATTTTTATTTTGCAAATCTCTTTGAAGTGCTTCTGCTCCTTTTTGTATATTTTCTTGTTGTCGTTGCTGTTCTAATAGGTCAGCATTTGCTTTAGTAGGTCCTCCTTTAAGTTTTTTAGCTGTTGCTTTTAAAATATTATCTGTTTTATATTCTGCTACTTCTGTGTTTATTACCTTTTCTTTTCCTTTATTCTCTTCTAACATCTTTCTGTTTTTCATCGCTATTCTTATTGTTTCTGTAGACATCTTCCTGTCTTTTGTATTTAATCCTAATGGATTCATGTTTTCTAATGGATTATTTTTTTCTAAAAAGTTATATGGTCTTAATGGATTTGATTTATCTGTAGAAGGATTTATTGGAGTAATTTTTTTGTTTGGATCTAAAGGCTCTATTTTTACTTCTGGCTCTGAAGAATTAGTAGGACCTTGTACAATTTTTTGTCCTGTATTTGTATCAATTTCTTCATTGTTCGATATAGTACTTGTTGTATGTGCAGGTGTAGTTTTTCTTGTTCCTAATACTTCTATATCTATTCCTGATCCAAGATTACTGTCAGCACTGATAAGTTCTTCTGTCGCTCCTGGAAACAAATTTACATATCGTACAAACCAATTGTCTATAAATGTTACTTCTGGCTCTTGTTTTGTGCTTTCTGTTATGACTTCTTTTGTTTCTTCTTGTGGTTCTGTTTCTCCTGTTTGATTTCCTTCAGCATCATACGTTATTTCATTTACAGTCGTTTTCGTTATAGTTTTTTTAGTGGTTACTCCATCTTTAATTGTGACTACATATTGGCTATCTATTCCTAATTGTGCTAAATTTTTTGTAAATTCTACATCTTTCGAGTTTACCAATACCGCTAATAAAAGTTCCATTGGCATTGTGTATTTGTTTAATGCTTTTCTAACTCCTACAGCTGTTTTTGAAACTGTAAATTTTTTATCTCCTTTTGAGTTGTCATATTCCCATGCTCCTGTTATAATATCTCTTGTTGAATTTAATGTATATACATATAAAGCTCTTTTATCACCTGTTTTTACATAACTATTAAAAGTTTTTTCATCAACATATGATAAATCATAATATGTTGAGTCTATGTATACTTCTTCAGTTTCTTCTTCTTCTTCGTCTTCTATATCTGTTTTTTCAAAGTGTCCATAATCTCCGTCTTCTCCTCCCCAAGTCCATCCATAAGACTCAAAAACTTTATATACAACTGATTCTTTATCTATAAAAGCTGCTTCTGCTTCATTATTCCATGCTTCTCTGTGTTCTCTGTCTACATAGTATTGAGCATTGTATGTTGCTGTTGATGTTTTGTTAGTTGTTTTTGGATTATATCTTGGGTTTATATCGATTGCATTTCCTGTTATATGTGCTGCTCCTCCTGAATTATCATAATATAAACAACATGTATTGTTACTATCTGCTGACATTTGTCCTAATTCACTTCTGTTGCTTGTTCTTTTTATCTTTGATCTATCTATTGACGGTTTTCCTTCATTTTCTATTTTTAATTTATTTTCTTCATTTTTATTTTGATCTTCTTTTATCTGTGCATTATTTTTCCCCTGGTTAAGTTTAGCATTTTTTATTAATTCTTGTGCTTTTTTCTCTTGATCTGTTTTTTCTTCTTGTTTTGCAGCATCTGCATAAAACTTATCTGAGTCAAAACTATCTAAGAAGTTTTCTGCTATTTCTATACTAGCCATCGGATATTTTTTATCATATAATTCATAAAATATATTTAATACATCTTCAACTAATTTTTTATTTACTATCATATGACCTTCATGAAGTTTAAGATCAAAATCATAATATGGTATTGATAGGTATGCAAGATTTGATGCATTAACAGATCCTGATAGTGAGCCTCCTTTTATTGTACCTTTCATTGCTTCTGATAAATCCATTGCTTTTCCCATACCTGGAATTTCTGGTACTTTGTTGTAAACTTCATCATTTATTTTCTGAGCCTCATCACCTTCTTCATAAGCTCCTATACTTTTTTTAGGTGTTAATCTTCTTACTTTTACAGAGCCTTGAAATCTATTTTTTGGATCTTCTTTTATATTCTGATTTTCTCCTATTGTTATTTTAGCATTTTCATTATTACTACTTCCTGTTATGTTTTTCCATCCTGAGCCTGGCACTCCTGTTGGAGTATATACATTACCTTTTTTTGAGCCATTATTTGTTGCTCCTGCTATACGGTATATTCCTATTGGTCCTCTGCTCCATCCAGAAGCTTGGCCAGAAGGTGCTGGTGTTGATATTGCTGCAGTTGAACCTGCATTGTACCATACATCACTTCCCCCTTCATTACCTCCATATATTTGGGCATGTCCACTAAATAATACTATATCTCCTGCTTCTACATTTTCTTGACTTACTGCTTCTGCCCAATCTGCTGCTTCAAATTCTTGTTTCATTTGATCTGCATATCTATTTTGAACATCATAACCTATTTCATTTAATACCCAATCTACATATGTTGTACAATCTACTGTTTTCCTTCCACTAGCTTCTGATTCTTCTACCGTCAGACTTGGGTTTGGACCATATGTATATCCATTTTCTATTATTGAATGTACATGTTGTGCTGCTGCTACAATATCTTTTTCTCCACTTGATGAACTAGAGCTACTTGTTGAACTTCCTGTTGATGAGCTATTTGATGTTGTAGTACTTGATGTTGACCCTCCTGTTGTACTACCTCCTCCTTTACCACAATAAAGTCCATCTCCTTTTACTGGACCATTCGGAGGATTATTATTATCTGCACTACATGTTGGCGAATTAACCTGTGCATCTGTATATAAGTGTAATGGGTCTATAGCTTCGTCTTCACCTTCCAGATTTACTTGAAGGTGACAGTGTGGTCCTGTTGAATTTCCTGTTGATCCTGCTAATGCTATTGTTTGACCTGGTTTTACCTTATCTCCTACATTTACTTTAATTTCTGAATTATGTCCATATGTAACTGTTGCTTTTTTTCCATTTACATTTCCATCTAATTCCATTACAACTGCAAGTCCATAACCATAATAACTTCCTGCTACAGTAACTGTTCCTGCTGCTATGGAAACTATTTCATCTCCTGTACTTGCTGCTATATCCATTCCTTGGTGATGCGTAGACCCTACTCCTCCAGGGCTTGCTCTATCTGCTTTTATTGACGTTATAGCACTACCTCTTTCTTCAGGCGTTGTATGCTTTTTTACCGGCCATTCATATGTTCCCGTTCCTCCAGAACTCGATTTTTCTCCAGCTTTTTCGTTTCCTCCTGCTTCTGCTTCTGTTCCGTTAGATATTGGATTATCAGATGTTACTACCCCTCCAAAACTAGGGAATTCTGTAGCAATTTCTGCTTTTAACATTTGCTTAAAGTCATCAAAGTTTTCTATTCCTAAATTTGTATATTTTTCTTTGTCTTTTTTGTATATAGAGTCTAGTTTATCATCTATATCATCAACAAATTCAAGGTAATACCCCTTTTGTGCATCTCCTTTTACTTGAACACATTGAGCTACATCAATAACTGGCTCGTCTGCTTCTCCTGACTCTTCTTCAGTAACTCCAGATCCTTCTTTTACATCTTCTGCTAAAAATACTTCTTGCCAATCTGGCATATTTGCCGCTTCTGATAAATCTTCAACAAATATATCTATGAAATTGGCCATTCCGAGGGCCTCCACCTAAATCTTCGACTACATAAACTTCTTCTCCTATTACTACTGCATCTCCCATTTCTAGTCCATTTGGATCTCCACTTATGTTTATTGCACAAGTTCTATGTGCTGTTGCTTCTCCACTTCCTCCTGCTATTTGTCTAGATCCAGGAGGAGTGTTATCTGCAGGTGAATAATGTGTTATTCTATATTGCCCTAAAGACCTTCCTTTTTTTCCTGTTACTGTTCCTTTTGTTGTAGTTGCGTAATCTTTATCACATAATCCTGCTTTAACCTTTTTCATAAAAGGAGGTAAAAAAACAGTTAATGTAATTACTGTAGTTACTATTGCGATTATTTTTATAATAATATTACGTTTTTTATTATGTTCCATATATTTTTACCTCCTTCTCTATAATTCTAAATTAGCTTCTGTATAAGAATAATTTAATCCTTGTTCATAGTTGTCTAAGTTCTCTATCATTTTTTTAATTGTAAGTGTTTCAAGTTTTAGTCCTTCTCTACTTGTTGTATAAAATTTTAATGGTATTTGCTTTGCCTGTCCTGGTTTTACTGTTACATCTTCTTTTGATAATTCTGATACGGAAAAATAATAATTAACTCTATTATTATCTGTTATGTATATATTTCTATCTGAAAGCATTGGATCTAATATTGCTGTTTTTTTAGATTGATTTATAGCTGATATATTTATTATTGTATAATCTTTAAATATGTCCATTGTATCTATTCTTACTTTAAAAGTTCCTTCGCTTTGTGTGTTTTCAAATTTTATTCTTTCTATGAGTTTTGCAATATTTAATTTACCGTTTTTTATTGTGTAAAAATCTTCAGCATATTTTTCTTTTATGTATTTTCCAGATGACATTATATCGTCTCTTATTTCAACTTTGTATGTATCACCTGACCATACTTGGAAACCACATGTTTTAGGATTTGTGAAATTCAAATCACAATAATCATATTTAAATCTTTCTACTGTCGGATATAACGCTTCTTTACATTCGTCTGATAATAGGCTATATGCTTCTTCATAATACTTCATATTGCAGTAATCGGTAAAAGTTTTTAATAATGATGTTTCTCTTTCGTATAATTTTGAACTTTTCTTTTCATTTGATACTTCTGATATATCTCTTCCATAATCAACACTTCTTTTTGCATTTTCTTGCTCAGCATTTTTCCTTTTAGCTACTTGGTTTAATAATTGAATAAATATAAGTATTATTGCAACTATACCTATTATTTTAAAAATATCCCTTTTATTCTCATAAAAAAACCTTCTTAATTTCTCCATAATTTACCTTCTTATTACATTTTAAATCTTTTCTTTAATAATTCTATTACTTGATCTTCTTTAGCTTTGTCTCCACCTACAAGTCCTGAAATTTGTTTATCTCTAATTTCTTGCTCGTTATTCATTAATTCGTCTCTTGTAACATCTGACAATCCCATAATGTTTGCCATTTGTTCATTTGTTATTTGATTGTTTAGATTTTTTGGATCTGAGTTATATTTGTCTCTTATTTTAATTCCTTGGTCTATTTCTTTTTGATCTGTTATTCCTTGTCTTCTATATTCTTTTGCTTCTTCCATTTTTTCTCTCCAGTTGTCCCCATATGTTGTTTGGAAGTGCTCTCTAACTGATACATCATTTTCCCATTTTTTATCTAGTCTTTTGTTTAAATGATCTTCATATTCATCTCCTAATTTACCTTGTAAGTAAACTTCTCTTGCATTTTTTGTTCCTTCGCTAACATTTCCTGCTATGTTTGATGCTTCTTTTCCTAATAATGCTCCTCCACTTGCTCCTGCTGCTCCTAAGTTAAATACGTTTTGGAAGTCATCACTTGCTAAACCAGATGCTACACCTATTGCAGCTCCTATTCCTGCTCCATATCCCATCATAGCAAGTTTTCCTGCTTTTTTAAGTGTATTGGTATTTAAATATTTTCTTCTTAGGTTTCCTGCTGTTCTTCCTATTTTTGAATCTCTTGCCTTTTTATATTTTCCTGTCCATTTCTTTACTGTGCTATTTGTTTTTATTCCATTTATTACTTTTTTGGTTTTGTCTATTGCTCCTTTAACACCTTTTCCTATTGCTGAGTTTTTTATTCTATTTTTTGCCATTGTTTTAGCTCTTGATATACGTCCTCTTTTTTGTAACGCCTGTTTTTGTTGTTCCATTTTTCTTAATCTGTCTTGTTTTCTTTTTGGATTAAATCCCTCTAAGTTTTGAGAAGCTTTTTTGTTTGCTGTTCTTTCTGAATGATGCATTCTTATTTTGTCTTTCTTGTCTCCTTTTAAACCTTTTGTTAAACCTGCTACTCTTGAAGCTCCTGAACCTAATTTTGAGATAATACCTCCAAAAGCTAAACCTGATATAAAGTTTCCATCCATTGCTCCACCTTCGCCTTGGATTCCAAACATATCTTTTATGAATTTTTCAGCTTGTAAAATGAAACCAACTGATACTAAAGCATATATCATATTCGTTTTTGCTAAATCTACTGCCGATGCCACCAGTACTATATATATTAGTAAATGTACTGGTTGTATTAATAAGTTAAATAGATATTCTTTTAACCACATATTAAAAGCTTGTGATTGTCCGTCTTTTATTTTATCTATTGGATATGTCAGTGCTACCATAGGTGCTATTACTGTTAAAAACGCCATATATATTACTCTTTTTAAATATCTTACTGTAAACATAATTGTATACATTGTTAAAACTACATATATTAGTGTATATCCCATTCTCGTTAATGGATCTTGATATGTCCAGTCTCCTGCTTTTTCTCTTATTGTATTAAATAATTGATCTCCTTCTGTTGCGTTATACATTGATGACGTTCCTAGTACTTCAGCTATGGTTTCTATTATGCTTAGTATTGTCATCATCAGAAAGTGCATAAATGCTATTAATACAATTGCCATTACCCAGTTTTTTATCATTATTTTATATTTTGCTTGTTCTTCTGCTGTTGAGGAGATTACTATTCGGATTCCTATATAAACTAAAACAATTAATAATCCCGTTAATGCTATATTCCTTATTGCTACATACCATTTAGAGATTGTTTTGCTTAATATTGCTGCTGAGTTTCCTTGGGCTTCTAAACCTCCTGCTGCTGCTTGTTCTATTTTTTCCTTTTGACCTAATGTATATCCTTCATCTTCTAATTTTCCTATGTTTTCTGCTGTTAGCTGATCATTTTTTATATGTGGTGTTATAAAGTTTACATCTAAAGAAGGTACTTTGTTTGAGAAAATTGCTGCTGGACTATAGATTATTTTAGCAGTTAATGCTCCGTCTCTATTCATTATTGCTTTAGGTGACCCTGGAAGCATTAACTTTTGCATAATGTTATTTGCTGCATCACCAATTCCAGCTATTAAAAATGTTATAGGATCAAATAATACTCCTTGCCATGATATAGTAGCATATGATGCTGTTGGCATAGAAATATTAAATATTATTAAAACTGTCGCTATTATTAAAATTATTTTTTTAGCTTTTTCTTTCATATTATCCCTCTCTTTTTTATAGTTTAAAGTTTATCTTTGTATTTTTCTTTTCTTCTTCTTTTTGTTTTATTTCTTCTTTTCTTTCTTCACTTTCTTTTTCGTTTGATCCTATTGTTCTCTTTTTTACTCCAGCTACATTCTTTATTGGGTGTTTTCCGTTTCCCTGTTGTTGTGTAGCATCATCTTTTCCTGGCTCTTTTTTTCCTGACATTTCATTGTAGTTTGATACTGCAGATCCTCTTAGTTCATGGTTACCTTCTTTTCTTTCTCTTTTTCTTCTTTGAGCTTTTGTTTCTTTTTCTTCGTTCTGTTGTTCTTTACTTTCATTGCTTTGCTCTCTACTTTCATTATTTTGTTCTCTATTTCCTTCTTTTTCTTCGTTTTGTATTCTTTCTTCTATTTGGTTAGTGTTTAAATCAAATCTTTGATCCAAATATCCCAATATTTGTTTTCCTAATTCCTTATCTCCTCCTACTAAATTAGTTACTTGTTCTTGTATTTTCTCTCTTGTTTTTCCTTCTACTAATTCCCTTCTAGTTACACCTTCAAATTGCATTATATTTCCGGCTTGTCGTATTGTTAGTCCTGCATTTTCAGGATTATCTTTTAATTTTATTGCTCTTTCTATTGTATCTTCATCTGTTATTCCTAATTTTCTTAGTTCTGAAGCTTCTTGCATTTTTTCTTTCCATCTATCACCATATTTTCTTATATATAACCTTTTTGTATCTTCTGAGTGACGCCATTTATAATCTTCTAATTTATTTTTTACTTCGTCATCATATTTATCTCCGCAAAGCTCCTTTAAGTGCTGTATCTCCTAGTTTTACTGCTTTTTTTGAAACTCCTTTAACTTGTTCTGTTGCTTCTTTTCCTAACATTGCACCTGTTGTAAAACCTAAAGCTCCCATTTTAAATACATTAGAGTAATCGTCACTTGCTAAGCCTGCTCCTATACCTATCATTCCAAATACTCCTGCTCCTAATCCTCTTGCTGCAAGTACTGATGCTTTTTTTGCTGTATTTAGATTTAAATATCTTCCTCTTACTCTTGCTAATCCTCTTATTCTTGGCATATTCATGATTTCACTAAGTATTGATGGGTCTTTTTCTTTTGTTGTATTGCTTAGTTTTGGAATTTGTCCTGATGGTAAACCATTTGCTGATATGCTATATCCACCTCCTGGGCTTCCTCCACCTGTATTTGAATATCCATTACCACCTGATGAAGATAGTCTTCTTCTTGTTCCACCTCCACTAGATGTATCTTGTGAACTAGAGTTTAGTCCTTGTATATTTTGTCCTAATGCGTTCATTCCTGTTACATTTCCTTCACTAAAAGCACCTAGGTTTTTAGGGGCATCTGAATCTGCTGTTCTATTTCCCCCTGCTAGTCTTACTTTACTATTGCTAGCTTCGCTATCTCCATTAACTCCTGCTTGCATTGCATTTGTTAATCCTGTTGCACCTTTTTTCATATTTGTCATCATACTTCCAAACATAGCTCCTGCTGCTAGTCCTTGTGAGTTTCCTCCTCCTTGTGATTGGAAGTTAAATAGTTTTTTAATAAAGCTTTCTGCTTCCATTAAGAATCCTATTGCTACTACTGCATATAATATATTTACTTCCATTAAGTCTACTGACATTAATACTAATATTTTGTATACTAATAAATGTACAGGTTGTAACATTAAATTAAATATGTACTCTCTCATCCATGTATTTAATGCTTGTGCTTGTCCATCTTTTACTTTATCTATTGGATATGTTAACCCTACTAATGGCGCTACTACTGTTAAAAAGGCTAAATAAATTGTCCTTTTTAAATATTGCCATGAGAACATTATTGTATACCATATCAATACTAGGTATACCATACAATATCCAAATCTAAGTCCTAATTCTTTTGTTCTTCTATAATGTACAATCTCTGTTCTTACTCTATTCATAAGTTCATCGCCTTCAACAGATATATGAACATCACAAACATCTATTAATAAATTTGTTAATGTTAAAAGAACACTCATAATAAAATGAATCATTAGTATTACTACTACTGCTATAACCCAGTCTTTTATCATAGTTTTATATTTTGCTTGTTCTTCTGCTGAAGAAGATATTATCATTCTTATTCCTAAATATACTAATACTATTAAAAGTCCTACTAAAGCTACATCTCTAAGTGTTACATACCATTTTGCTATTATTGGTTGTAGTACAGCAGCTGCATTTCCACCTTTGAAATCTTCAGCTATTGCTAATAGATTATCCTCACTATTTTGGTCATCAATTCTATCACCTGATAAGTTTGTTGCTCTTAACAAATCTATTGTTGTGTTTATTGTATTGTAATCTATTTCTGTACCTGAATCATTTGTTACAAATGGGTTTCCTATTTGTTTACTTGAGTCAATAAAGTTTACATCAAATGTTGGTATTTTATTTGAAAATATGGCTCCTGGTCCATAGTATATTAGGGATACTGGCTCTTGAGCTGTACCAAATCTATATGTTCCTCCAGTTTTTTCAACAAAAGCATATATAAAAGCATCTAATCCTCTTTCGCCCAATATTCTTTTAAATAATGTTGTTGGTCTTCTTTCTGCTACTGCTTTTGGTGATCCTGGTAACATTATTTCTTGCAATGTATTTACTACGGCATCTCCTATTCCACATACAAAATCTATAATTTCTCCTGCTAATTTTTCAGGAATATCTTTAAACCAGTTTAATATATCCTCTGCCCATCCATATAAGGTTTGCCACCATCCATGGTCTTCTAGTTTCAGAATTTCATCTGCTCTTTTCTTTTCTTCATCTGTTAATTCTGTTACTAATGTTCCGTTTTCTCCTGTAATTTCACCAACTGCATTTTCTACTTGTCTTTCTTGTTCTTCTGTTTTTTCACCTTGTAATCCTTGTTCTTCTTCAACTTTACTATATGTATAATCATTAAAAGCATCTTGTTTTTCTTTATCAGTTCTATAGTCGTTTCCTTGCTCTTGATTAAATGGTTTATAATAATTTAAATATCCTGGTATTATGTCCTTTTCAAGCCAATTTTTGTATTCTGCTTCATCCGTTACATTAGGTTTTCCATCACTTGTATAACTAGAATCCTTTCTTGCATTATCAATATAATCATTTAATTCTTCCATATCTATTTGACTTTTTCTTTCTTCGGGTAAATTGTCTACTATTTTTTTTCTTAAAATTTTTTCTTGTTGCAATGTATATTGATCATCGATATTATCAATCGTACCTTTGCTATCTTCTACCATAGAATAATCACTACTGATACCCGCATAAATAGACTTTGGTATTACTGCACTTAGTAATATCAATGTTATAGTAAAAGCAATTATTAAGTTAAACATTATTTTTATTGTTTTTGCCTTCATTATTTTTCCTTTCGTCTATTTATTCTTTTTTTAATTTATATTAGTTGGATTATTTCTACTTTGCCTTATACTTCCTTCTGGGTTTTCACTAGTTTCACGCATTTTATTTTCTTCTTCTTTACTTCTATCTTTAGTGTATTCATTTCTACTAGAGTCTTCTGTTATTTCATGTCTGTTTTTCTTTTCTTCTTTTTCATTATCTTCTGTTTTTTCATTTTGTTTTGATTCTCCTGTATTTCCTTTTCCAAATTGTTCTTCATGTTCTTTTGTAGTTATCAAGTTATTAACCTTTTCTGGTGTTATTCCTCCTTGTATTGGTTGTTCTCTTATTCTTGTATTGCCTTCTAAGTTCAATGTTGATTTTATTCCTTGCATTGCTCTTTTTGCTGCTTCTTCATCTCCAACCATTTTTAGTATTTGATTATATAACTCTTCTTCTCCTCCTTCTGCTAATATTTCTCCTCTTGATGTTACTTTGTTTGCAAAGTTTATAATATTTCCTGCTTCTTCTAATGTATATCCTTTTTC
>CANQGV010000002.1 GCA_947623475.1 uncultured Clostridia bacterium
TTTGTACAAAACAAGAAGCATGTGTAATAGATTTAGATAGTAGAAAACTTAGAAAAATAAATACAGTAAATTATCCTAAAGACATGCAAACAGAAGAAAGTGTATTTGAAAAGTCATATTTAAGATTAAAAGAAGAATTTTCAGAAGAAGATTATATATATAAACAAAAAGTTTGTTCATCAGATATAGATTTCAGTAAACATACAAATAATGTTTCATATGTTAGATATATTATAAATACTTTATTTTGTGAATTTTTTGAAAAAAATGAAATAACAGATTTTGAAATTCACTATATAAATGAAAGTAAGGAAGGGCAAATTTTAAAAGTTTATAAAAAAGAAAATGATAATTCAATAGAATTTTTAATAAAAGAAAAAGATAGAGAAATTGTAAGAGCAAAGTGCAATTTTATAAATATAAATGAATCAAAAAAATCTAAATAAAAAAAGCAATTCTAAAAAAGAATTGCCTTTTTTATTAAAAGCGTTCATAGAGTAAAACATGGTTTGTTTTACACCAATTTCTAAAATTATTTCTTTCAGAATCTCTAAAATTTTCTTTAGAAAATTCATCAAAAGACCATTTTTTATAAATCTTAAATTTGTAGAGCTTAACAAAGTCTTCATACTTTATAGAAAAATGCATATTACTATCATAAATGTAATCTCCTTTTAAAACTACTGCATGTGCATAAAATTTATTACCTTTTTCAAAAGGCTCTTCTGCAGCACCCCATATAAGAGTACAATCTTTAAGTATGCGAGCAATTTCTAAAGAGTAATAGTAACAACAATGTTCACATTCTTCAGAAAGCAAATCATTATATAAGCGTAAACTATGTTTTTTAATTTTTTTCCAATCTTTTTTACTGATAGCTTTGTTGTGTTTACTTAAAAATCTTTTCAAATAAAGTTCAATTTTTTTAGTTCTAATTTGAACTCGTGTCTTTTTACCAGATTTGCTATTTATAATTTTTTTCCGTATTTCTATTAAATTCAATAAAAGGAATAACATTGCAATATCTAAAAAGATAAATCCGTAAATTCTTGGTTTAATAAAGATAAACCAAACAATGCTAATAAAAGAAAAAAGAATAGAAGTTAATAATAATCTAAGCCGTACTACAGTAAAAATCAAATGCTTTTTATAAACTTTATAAAATAGTTCTTTCTCTGAGGTGTAAACCACATCATCATAGAGTAAACTCATTATTTTTTCTAACATCACTTTTTCCTTTCTAATAATTATTTTAAAGTACTTTTATAAAAAAGCATTTAGCCAGAAAACAATAATTAAGTCTATTATACCATAATTTACATAAAACAGCAAATACGTATAGATTTTACTTAAATTTAAAATACATATTAACTTTTTTTAAAACTATGATATAATGAAAGGGAAGTTTGATTAAAGGAAGGAAGAATAAATATGAAAAATGAATTAGTAATAAAAAAATGCAAAAATTGTGGGGCAATAGTAAAAGTAATAGAAGATTGCAATAATAAAGAGTGTGAAATAAAATGTTGTGGAGAAACAATGGAAAAATTAGTTCCAAATTCAGTAGATGCAGCAATTGAAAAACATGTTCCTACATATGAAAAAATAGAAAATGAAATTCTAGTAAAAGTAAATCATGTTATGGAAAAAGAACATTATATTGAATGGATATGTTTAGTAAATGAAAATAAAGAATACATGGTAAAATTATATCCAGAACAAAATGCAGAATCTAGATTTCCATATATACCAGGATCAACACTATATGCATATTGCAACAAACATGGATTATGGAAAGCAGAAGTAGAGTAATAAATAAAAGTTTTAAAATAATAAAATTTAGTTAATATTAAAAATAAATAGTTTATAAAAGAAAGGAAGTTATGAAAATGAAAGAAACAGTAATTAAAGTTGAAGGAATGGTTTGCAATGGATGCGAAAATAGAGTTCAAAATGCTTTAAAAAATATTGAGGGAGTTGAAAATGTTGTAGCAGATCATAATAAAGGAATAGTTACAGTTACTTCAAAAAATGAAGTTACAGAAAGTAGCATGAAAGAAAAAATCGAGGATATAGGATTTGAAGTAAAGGAAGGTTAATTATGAAAAAAATAAATTTGTCTATCGAAGGAATGACTTGTAGTGCATGTTCTAATGGACTTGAGAAATACTTAAATAAGCAAAAAGGAATTTTAAATGCTACTGTTAATCTTGTAATGGCAAATGCTACTATTGAATTTGATGAGAAAATATTAAACAAAGAAAAAGTTGAGCAATTTGTAAAAGAAGCTGGTTTTAAAAGTTTAGGGGAATTTAAAGAAATAAAAATAGAACAAAAAGGTAAAAAAGAAAAAATTAAATTTATAATTTTTACAATATTAGCAATATTCCTAATGTATATTTCAATGGGACATATGATAAATTTGCCAACAATTCCATTTCTTGATCCACATACTAACACTACAAATTATATGATTAGTTTGCTTATAATAACAGTATGTTTTTTAGGTTATGGTTTTGATATTTTGAAAAATGGTTATAAAAATTTAATCCATAAAACTCCTAACATGGATACACTAGTAGGAATAGGAGTTATTGCAAGTTTGGGTTATAGTATTTATAACATGTATATGGTATTTAAGGGTAATCATCATCAAGCCATGAATTTATATTTTGAATCAGCTGCAATAGTAATTTATTTTATAAAACTTGGAAGATATATAGATGGTGTTAGTAAAGATAAGACAAAAGAAGCAATACAAAAGTTAGTAAAAATCACACCTAATACAGCAGTTATAAAAATAGATGGTACAGAAAAAACAGTTACACTTGATGAAATTCACAAAGGAGATATAGTAGTAAGTAAAGCAGGAGAAAAAATAGCAGTAGACGGAGAAATATTAACAGGAAAAGCACATTTAGATGAATCATTTATTACAGGTGAAAGTAAGCCAGTATCAAAAGAAGTAGGAAATAAAGTAATTGCAGGAAGCATGAACTATGATGGATATATTGAATATAAAGCTGAAAGAATAGGAAAAGAATCAACAATATCAGAAATAGTAAGATTAGTAGTAGAAGCAAGTAACACAAAAGCACCAATTGCTAAAATAGCTGATAAGGTATCAGGTTATTTTGTACCTAGTGTAATTGTTATTGCAATAATTACTTTTATAGTTTATTTATTAATTGGGCAAAGTTTTGAAACAGCAATTACGACATTTGTTACTGTATTAGTAGTAGCTTGTCCATGTAGTTTAGGATTAGCAACGCCACTTGCTATTATTGTAAGTGAAGGGTTATGTGCAAGTAATGGAATTTTAGTAAAAAAGAGTGAGATATTAGAAAATGCACAAAAAGTAAATACAATTGTTTTTGATAAAACAGGAACATTAACATATGGAAAATTAAAAATTGCTGAAATATTAAATTATAGTGATATGAAAGATAAAGATTTATTGCATTTAATAGGTAGCATTGAAAGTAAGTCAACACATCCTATTGGAAAGGCTTTTACAGAATATATAGAGCAAAATAAGATGAAAAAACTAGAAGTAAATAAATTTGAAAATGTAGCAGGTTATGGAATTATAGGAACAATAGAAAATAAAAAATTTATTTTAGGAAACTCAAAAATACTTGAAAAATATAAAATAGAAAATAAGCATGTAGAAGATGAAAAAAAGTTAGCAAAGAACGGAAATAGTATTATATATGCAGTAAAAGATAATGAAATAATAGCACTTATTGGGGTAAATGATATTGTTAGAAAAAATGTAAAACAAGTTATTAGTAGATTAAATAAAAACAAGATACAGATAATTATGTTAACAGGAGACAATAAAGAAACTGCTGAAAAAATTGCAAAGGATATAGGAATAACTAAAGTTATTTCAAATGTAATACCATCAGAAAAAGCAAAAATAATAAAGAAATTAAAACAAGAAAATAAATATGTAATGATGTGTGGAGATGGTATAAATGATAGTCCAGCATTGGCAAGTTCAGATATAGGTGTAAGTGTAAATAGCGGAACAGACATTGCAATGGATTCATCAGATGTAATATTAACAAAAAATGATTTAAGAAGTATTTTAAACTTAATCAATATTAGTAAAAAAACAATTAGAAATATTAAACAAAATTTATTTTGGGCGTTTTTCTATAATTGTTTGATGATTCCAATAGCAATTGGGCTATTAAAACCAATTGGAATATCAATCAATCCAATGATAGCAAGTCTAGCAATGGTATTTAGCAGTATTACAGTTATATTAAATGCTTTAAGATTAAAAAGAATAAAGATATAAATAATTATAAAATAAGGAGGTAAAAAATGTTAAAAGTAATGGTTATTGGATGTCCAGGTGCTGGAAAAAGTGTTTTTTCAAAGAAGTTAAAAGAAGTTACAAATTTGCCATTGTATCACATGGATATGTTATATCATAATTCTGATGGTACACATATTTCAAGAGAAGAACTTAAAGAAAAATTAAAAAATATTTTTAAAAATGATAGTTGGATTATAGATGGAAATTATCAAAGAACATTAGAAATGCGTTTAGAAGAATGTGATACAGTATTTTTGTTTGACCTACCTACAGAAATTTGTGTTGAAGGAGCACAAGCACGCATTGGCACAGAAAGAAAAGATATACCTTGGGTTGAAGAAAAACTTGATGAAAACTTTAAACAAAGTATTATCGATTTTTCAGATAAAAAATTGCCTCAAATTTATGAATTATTGGATAAATACAAAAATAAAGCAAATATTATAATTTTTAAATCAAGAGATGAAGCTGACGAATTTATAAAAAATTATGATAAAGATAAACATGGGATTGTCAAATAATGTCAAATACTGCGATGAAAAGTTCTTTACAAACATGTAAAAACGTAGTAATATAATTAAAGTATTTTTATCAATAATTTAATTCATATTTTTAATCTTATAAATTTCCAAAACAAAATAAAAAACAGGTAGGTGAGCACATGGAGAATTAATATACACAAAAGAAAGTTAACATAAACATAAAAAGGAGGCAGATTTATATATTAAAAATAATTAACAAAATAATATCAATACTAATGATAAGTGTAATAGGCATAATATTTTTTACAAATATTGTACAAGCTGAAAATAAAATAGATAGTAATACAAGTTCAGTAGAATTATATTCTTTAGGAGAGATTCCTTTATTACTAAGATATGCTGAAATAGATCAAAAAACCAAATATGTATTTCATAAATATAATGGAGTAGAATATCCAGCATATTGTTTAAATGAAACTTTAAATGGAGTAACAACTACAAATTCATATAGTGTAACAATGGAAAATGAGTTATCAGATATAACACTATGGAGAATAATTATAAATGGTTATCCATATAAAAGCATTGAAGAATTAGGATGTTCAAATATAATGGAGGCATATGCTGCAACACAACATGCAATATATAGCTATTTAAAAGGAGATTTAGAAGCATATGATTATACTCCTGTTAAAGAACAAGGAACAAGAGTACTTAATGCTTTAAAAACTATTTTACAAAATGGTAGAAATTCAAAAGAAGTACCAACTGAAAAAAATCGAGTATATTATGGAAAAGCACCAAATGGAAATTTACAAAATTATGCACTTACAAAAATAGAAGAAAAGAAAGAAGAAAAAGAACCTGAACAAAAAGAAGAAAAAGTAACTACTGAATCACAAAAAACAGAAACGAAAAAATTACCACTTACAGGTATGTAAAAAAAGGATAAAGATGATAATTTAAATGCAATCATCTTTATCTGTTTTTTTACTTTTTAGTATCTCAATTTTTATTGAATAAAAAAATAAATTAGTATATAATTAGCCCAAAGGAGGCTAATTATTGTGGATAAAATAGAAGAATTAAAAGAAATAATAGAAAAAAGTAATAATATAGTTTTCTTCGGAGGAGCAGGAGTATCAACAGAAAGTGGAATACCTGATTTTAGAAGTAAAGATGGACTTTATAATCAAAAATATAAATTTCCACCAGAAGAAATTTTAAGTCATACATTTTTTATGAATAACACAGAAGAATTTTATAAATTTTATAGAGAAAAAATGAATTCATTAAAATATGAGCCTAATATTACACATATTAAATTAGCTAAATTAGAAAAACAAGGAAAATTAAAAGCAATAGTAACTCAAAATATTGATGGATTACATCAAAAAGCTGGATCTAAAAATGTATTAGAACTACATGGTAGTGTATTAAGAAACTATTGTATGAAATGTAACAAATTTTATGATGCAGAATTTATATTTAATGGGAAAGAAATACCAAAATGTGAATGTGGAGGAATAATAAAACCAGATGTAGTACTTTATGAAGAAGCTTTGAATGATACAACTGTTCAAAATTCAATTAAAGCAATATATAATGCAGATTTGCTAATTGTTGCAGGAACTTCTTTAACAGTACAACCAGCAAGTGGATTAATAAATTATTTTAAAGGAAATAAATTAGTTCTAATAAATAAAGATTCAACTATATATGATAGAAAGGCAGATTTAGTTATAAATGAATCTTTAGGAAAAGTTTTTAAAGAAATAGGAGGTTAAAATTATGAAAGTAATATTAGTGAATGGAGGACCACATAAAGAAGGATGTACATATACAGCTTTGAAAGAGGTTGAAAAAACTTTAAAAGAAGAAGGAATCGAAACAGAAATTTTTTGGATAAAAAATAAACCGGTAGGAGGTTGTATAGCTTGTAGAACATGTGCTACAAAAGGAGAATGTGTATTTGATGATGTAGTTAATGAATTTGTTGAAAAAGCAAAAGAAGCAGATGGATTTATATTTGGAACACCTGTACATTATGCAGCTGCATCAGGAAATATAACAGGATTTATGGACAGAGTTTTTTATTCAGCTTCTTCAGCAGGAAAAGCTAAATTATTTATGTATAAACCTGCTGCAACTGTAATATCTGCAAGAAGGGCAGGAACAACAGCAACATATGATCAATTAAATAAATATTTTGGAATAACTCAAATGCCAATAATCTCTTCAAGATATTGGAATATGGTACATGGCTCAAAACCAGAAGATGTATTAAAAGATGAAGAAGGAATGCAATGTATGAGAATTCTTGCTAGAAATATGGCTTATTATTTGAAATGTATTGAAGCAGGTAAAGAAAAAGGTATTGAGTTACCAAAACAAGAACAAACAACCTTTACAAATTTTATAAAGTAAAAGAAATTGTTTTTGAAAGAGGAAGTTAAACAATTTCTTGAAAAATATGGCTTTTTGTGGTAAAATATAATATGTTTTAAAATATAAAATTAAATATAAAAAGGAAGGAAAAATAAAATGAATAAAAGAAAAAATTTAGAAGAGAAGGTACATTATGTAGTCGGAGCTTGGTTAACTATTACAACGAGATAATGCTATATGAGTTGTAATAGTTAAAAAACATATAGCGATATATCTCGTTATTTTATAAATCAAATAAAAAAATAAGGAGATATAATAAAATGATAGAAATAGAATTAAACAATATAAAGAAAAATTATGGATTAAAAAATGTACTAAATGGAGTGAGTTTTGAAGTAAAAACAGGTGAAAGAATAGCTTTAATTGGCTCAAATGGTACAGGAAAATCTACTATATTAAAAATAATAACAGGAGAAGAAAAACAGGATTCAGGACAACTAAATATAAGAAAAGGTGCAACTATAGAAATGTTAAATCAAATATATAAAAAAGAAGAAAAAGACATTTTAGTTGTAAATTTCTTAGAGAAGAGTTTTAAAGATATTAGAGATTTAGAAAATAAAATGAAACAACTTGAAAAAGAAATGGCTTTAGAAAAAGATGAAAATAAACTTCAAAAAATAATAAACAGATATGGAAGAATACAAGAAGAATATAATTCTATAGGAGGATATGAAGTTCAAGAAAAATTTAATAGAATATGTTCAGGATTTAAATTTAATAAAAAGTTTTTAAATAAACAATATAATTTACTAAGTGGTGGAGAAAAAACAATAGTAAATTTAGCTGCTATATTATTAAAAAATCCAGAAATATTATTATTAGATGAGCCTACAAATCATTTAGATGTTAAAACATTAGAATGGTTAGAGGAATTTTTAATAGCATATAAGGGAACAATATTAGTTATTTCACATGATAGATATTTTCTAGACAAAGTAGCAACAAAGACAATACTACTAGAAGAAGGTAAAGAAAAGATTTATTTTGGTAATTATTCATATTTTCTAAAAGAAGATGAAAGAAGAACATTAGCAGAATTTGAAGTTTATAAAAATCAACAGAAACAAATACAAAAAATGAAACAAGCCATAAAAAAATTAAGAAGTTTTGGTGAAATAGCAAAAAATGAGATGTTTTATAAAAGAGCAAAAAGCATAGAAAAAAGATTAGAAAAAATGCAAGTTGTAGACAAAGTAATCTTAGAAAAGAAAAAAGTAAATTTAAGTTTAGAAGCTAAAGAAAGATCCGGAAAAGACGTATTAAAAGCAAGAAATCTAACAAAGAAATATGGAGATACTATAATTTTTAAAGACTTTAATTTTGATATATATTATGGAGAAAAAGTATGCCTAAGTGGTAAAAATGGTGCAGGGAAAACTACATTGATAAAAATGATATTAGGTAAAGAGGAATATGAAGGGCAAATAAAAATAGGAAGTAATACAAAAATAGGATATATTCCTCAAGAAATTAAGTTTGAAAATGAAGAGGAAACAGTATTTGAAACGTTTATAAAATCATATATAGGAACTGAAACAGAAGCTAGAAGATTTTTATCAAGATTTATGTTTTATAGAGATGATGTATTTAAAAAAATATCAAAGTTATCAGGAGGAGAGAAAGTAAGAATAAAGCTTGCTGAACTAATGAATCAAAATATAAACTTTCTTATACTAGATGAGCCAACAAACCATCTAGACATATCAACAAGAGAGGTATTAGAAAATGCATTAGATGAATATAAAGGAACTATTTTGTTTGTATCACATGATAGATATTTTATAAATAGATTAGCTAATAGAACTATAGAATTATAAAAAAGGAGAGAGATTTATGAAAGATACTTTAATAAAAGAATTATACAGAAATTTAGAAAAATATGAAGAAAAAGAAGTTCAAATATCAGGTTGGGTAAGAACTATTAGAGATTCAAAAAATTTTGGATTTATTGAATTAAATGATGGTACATTTTTTAAAAATCTTCAAGTAGTTTATGATGAAACTCTAAATAACTTTTCAGATATATCTAAATTAACTATAAGTTCATCAATAATAGTAAAGGGTATAGTTGTAAAAACTGAAAATGCAAAACAACCATTTGAAGTTAAAGCAAGTGAAGTAAAAATAGTAGATGAAGCAGATAGTGATTATCCACTTCAAAAGAAAAGACATTCTTTTGAATATTTAAGAACAATTTCATATTTACGTCCAAGAACAAATACATTTAATGCAGTTTTTCGTGTTCGTAGTATATTATCATATGCAATTCATAAATTTTTCCAAGAGAGAGGATTTGTTTATGTGCATACACCAATAATAACTTCAAGTGATTGTGAAGGTGCAGGAGAAATGTTTAATGTATCAACATTAGATTTTAATGATGTTCCAAAAACAGAAGATGGACAAGTTGACTATACTAAGGATTTCTTTGGAAAAAGTTCACACCTTACTGTTAGTGGACAATTAGATGTTGAGAATTATGCATTTGCTTTTAGAAATGTATATACTTTTGGACCAACATTTAGGGCAGAAAATTCTAATACTGTAAAACATGCAGCAGAGTTTTGGATGATAGAGCCAGAAATTTGCTTTGCAAATTTAGAAGATGATATGGATTTAGCAGAAGATATGATTAAATATATAATTTCATATGTTCTAGAAAATGCACCAGAAGAAATGGAATTCTTTAATAAATTTGTTAGTCCTGGTTTAATAGATAGATTAAAACTTGTAATAAATTCAAAATTTGCAAGAATAACATATACAGATGCAATTAAAGAATTAGAAAAAAACAATGATGAGTTTGAATATAAAGTTTCATGGGGAATAGATATACAAACAGAACATGAACGTTATTTAAGTGAAAAAGTATTTGGAAAACCTGTATTTGTAACAGATTATCCAAAAGATATAAAAGCGTTTTATATGAAACAAAATGACGATGGAAAAACAGTTGCAGCTACTGATTTATTAGTTCCAGGAATTGGAGAATTAATAGGAGGTAGCCAAAGAGAAGATGATATTGAAAAGCTAAGAGCTAGAATAGAAGAACTTGGATTAGAAGAAAAAGATTATTGGTGGTATTTAAACCTTCGTCGTTTTGGAAGTAGCGAACATGCTGGATTTGGATTAGGATTTGAAAGAATGATGATGTATTTAACAGGTATGCAAAATATTCGTGATGTAATACCATTCCCAAGAACACCAAAAAATTGTGAATTTTAAATAAACAATTAAAAATAGGAGTTATAATAAAAAATGTATTATACTTATATGTTAAGATGTGAAGACGGAACAATATATACAGGAATAACAACAAATTTAAAACGTAGAATGCAAGAACATTTTAATAAAAGTAAAAAATGTGCTAAATACACATTAAGACATTCAGCAAAAAAACTTGAACTTGCATGGGAAAGTGAAAATAGAGTTTTAGCTTCAAAATTAGAATATCAGATAAAAAAGCTTACTAAAAATGAAAAAGAAAATTTAATAAAAAATAAAAAAATAGAAGAAATACTTAAACAGAAGGTAGAAAGTGATAAATACAATTTATCCAAAGAGGAATATTATTCAGACTAAAGAGTACTTATTTATAAGGTGAGTACATGAAAATATTAGAAATTCTGTTAATTAGTATTGGATTAGCCATGGATGCTTTTGCTGTTTCAATATGCAAAGGAATATCAATTAGAAAAATGGACTGGAATAAAGCTATTATAATAGGACTTTATTTTGGATCATTTCAAGCACTAATGCCTACTATTGGATATATATTAGGAATACATTTTGAAAGTCTTGTTACTAAAATAGACCATTGGGTAGCCTTTTTATTACTAAGCTTAATAGGAATAAATATGATAAAAGAAACTTTTTGTAAGAGCGAAAATAATATAAATGCTAATTTAGATGTGAAAACAATGATACTTTTAGCTATAGCAACAAGTATAGATGCATTAGCAATTGGAATAACCTTTGCTTTTTTGAATGTAAACATAACATCATCAGCAGCAACTATAGGAATAATAACTTTTTTTCTTTCTATTATTCGGAGCAAAAATAGGAAATAAATTTGGAAATGAATTTGAAAGAAAAGCTGAAATTTTGGGAGGTTTGATACTTATTTTAATTGGAATAAAAATATTATTTCAACACCTAAATTTAATCTAAAAACCACATATTTGTTTTGTAATATAAATGTAATAAAACTGTAATAAAAGAAAAAACCTTACAGGAGTAAGAGAAAAAAAAGGTGACAAATAATCTGTTGCAATTGCAACAGATTATTTGCTTTTTTATAGTAAAATCTTCTTATAACTAAAGAGAGGAGAAATAGTCAAATGAAAATAATAAAAAGGGACGGGAACACTGTAGATTATAACCCAGAAAAAATAAGAATAGCAATTAGAAAAGCTAATAACGAGGTATCTAGAAAGGAAAAAGTTTCTCAAGAACAAATCAAAGAAATTGTAAAATATATTGAGAGTTTAGATAAACCAAGAATATTAGTAGAAGACATTCAAGATATTATAGAAGAAAAACTAATGGAATTGGGAAAATATAAATTAGCTAGAAAATATATTACATATCGTTATACAAGATCTTTAATAAGAGAGGCAAATACAACAGACCAATCTATTAAAGAGCTTATAGAAGGAGAAAATGAATATTGGAATAATGAAAACTCTAATAAAAATGCAAAAGTAGTAACAACACAAAGAGATTATTTAGCAGGAATAACAAGCACAGATATAACAAGAAGATTTTTATTACCAAAAGACGTAGTAAAAGCACATGATGATGGAATTATTCATTTCCACGATGCAGACTATTTCGCTCAAAATGCTTTACACAACTGTGAATTAGTTAATTTAGAAGATATGTTACAAAATGGAACAGTTATAAATGGTGTAATGATAGAAAAGCCACATAGATTTATAACAGCTTCAACTATTGCAACACAAATAATACTTGCAGTAACTTCATCAAGCTATGGTGGTGCAACAATATCTCTTTCTCATTTAGCACCTTTCGTAAAATATAGTTATGAAAAATATTATGATAAATATAAATCTAGAGGAGAATCAGACAAAGACGCTAAAAAACATGCTAAACAAGATGTAAAAATAGAAGTAAGAGATGGAGTACAAACATTTAATTATCAAGTAAATAGTATGACAAATACTAATGGTCAAGCACCATTCTTAAGTGTTTGCATGTATTTAGGAGAAACAAAAGAATATAAAGAAGAATTAGCAATGATAATAGAAGAATTCTTAAAACAAAGAATAGAAGGATTTAAAAATGAGAAAGGTGTTTATATAACACCAGCATTCCCTAAACTACTTTACATACTAGAAGAAGATAATATACATGAAGACAGCAAATATTGGTATCTAACAGAACTTGCAGCAAAATGTACAGCTAAAAGAATGGTTCCAGATTATATATCTGAGAAGAAAATGTTAGAACTTAAAAAAGATAAATATGGTAACGGAAATTGTTATCCTTGTATGGGATGTCGTTCATTCTTAACACCATGGACAACAGAAGGAAATCCATCAAAAGCTAAAAATTATAAAGAAGGTGAGCCTAAATATTATGGAAGGTTTAACCAAGGAGTTGTAACAATTAACTTAGTTGATGTAGCTTTATCATCAGGAAAAGATAAAGATTTATTCTGGAAAATTATGGAGGAAAGACTTGAACTATGCCATAAAGCTCTAAAATTAAGACATGAAAGATTAGCAAAAGCAACAAGTAATGTAGCACCAATATTATGGCAACACGGAGCACTTGCAAGATTAGATAAAGATGAAAGTATACACAAATTATTACATGATGGTTATTCAACATTATCATTAGGTTATGCAGGATTATATGAATGTGTAAAATATATGACAGGACATAGTCATACAGATAAAAGAGTTGGAAAGAAATTTGGAATTGAAGTAATGCAAAAACTTAATGATAAATGTAAAGAATGGAAAGCAGAAGAAAATATAGATTATAGTGTTTATGGAACTCCAATAGAATCTACAACATATAAATTTGCTAAAAAGCTAAAGAAGAGATTTGGAGAAATAAAAGGAATTACAGACAGAGATTATATAACAAATTCATATCATGTACCTGTATTTGAAGAAATAGACGCTTTTGAAAAATTAAGATTAGAAAGTGAATTCCAACAATTAAGTCCAGGTGGAGCTATTTCATATATAGAAACACCAGACTTACAAAACAATATAGAATCAGTTATACAAATAATTAAATTCATATATGATAATATTATGTATGCAGAATTAAATACAAAATCAGATTATTGTCAAAAATGTGGATTTGATGGAGAAATTTTAATAGATGATGAAATGGAATGGTATTGTCCAAATTGTGGAAACAGAGATCATGACACATTAAATGTAGCAAGAAGAACATGTGGATACATTGGAAGTAACTTCTGGAACAAAGGAAGAACACAAGAAATAAAAGAAAGAGTATTGCATTTAGATAATAAAGATGCTTAAAAAGCAAGGAGTTGATTACCAAATGAGATATAACAAAATAAGAAAGATGGACATAGCAAATGGCCCAGGAGTAAGAGTATCAATTTTTGAACAAGGATGTAGTTTTAATTGTGAAAAATGCTTTAATCCGGAAACACATGATTTTAATGGAGGAGAAGAATTTAATCAAGACACTATCAATAAAGTATTAAATTTATGTGATGATGAAAATATAAAGGGGTTATCAATATTAGGAGGAGAGCCATTACATCCTAAAAACATAGAAGGAACAACAGAACTTGCAAAAGCTTTTAGAGAAAAATTTCCAAACAAAGATGTATGGGTATGGTCAGGATTTAAATATGATAAAGAATTAAAAGATAAAGAAATATTAAAATATATTGATGTCTTAGTAGATGGACAATATGTAGATGCACTAAGAAATCCTAAACTAAAATGGAAGGGATCAGAAAACCAAAGAGTAATAGATGTTCAAGAAAGTTTGAAAAGTAACGAGATAAAAATTTACAAAAGTTGACAAAAAAACAATATTTTAGTATAATATTCATTGCTTACAATAATGCAGGGTGCAAAGTATGCGCTCTGCAATTTTTATAGGAGAAGCTATGAAAACAATATATACTAAAGCAAGAGCTAAAATAAACTTAAATTTATTAGTACTTGATAAAAAGGAAAACGGTTATCATAACATTAAATCCGTGTTTCAAAAAATCAATTTATATGATGAAATTTATATCACAAAAACTAATACTGATGATATAAAAATAAAAACAAATATTAGCAATTTAGATGAAAAAGAAAACATTATCTATAAAGCATATTTGATTTTAAAGCAAAAGTATAAAAAAATTAAAGGAGTTCAAGTATTATTAAATAAAAAAATACCAATGCAATCAGGAATGGCTGGAGGAAGCACAGATTGTGCTAGTTTTATCGTATGTATGAATAAATTATTTGACTTAAAAATGTCAAAAGATGAAATGAAAAGTATTGGAAAGAGTTTAGGTGCAGATGTTGTATCATGTTTTTACAATAAAGCACTAAAAGCAGAAGGAATAGGAGATATAATAACAACAGTAGATAATAATTCTAAATATTATATTTTAATAATAAAACCAAATGTAAATGGAAATACAAAAGAAATGTTTAAATTATTAGATAATAAAAGAAATATAAAACAAATAGATAAAACAAATGAAATAATAAAGGCAATAAAGGAAAACAATGTAGATAAATTAAAAAATAAAGTATATAATGTATTTGAAAATGTATTTAAAGAAAAAGAAGTTATAGAAAAAATAAAAAAAGAATTAAAGCAAAATGGAGCAATAGAAAGTTTAATGACAGGCTCAGGATCAGCTGTTTATGGAATATTCAAAGATAAAAATACAGCTAAAAAAGCTTATAATAATTTAATGAAGAAATATCAAACATATATATGTACATCATATAACTCAAAAAAGGAGGAGATATTTTGATAAAGGATAAAAAGGTTACGGCAGTAATCTTAGCAGCAGGAAATAGTGTTAGATTTGGACAAAAAAGAAATAAAAATTTTGAAAAAGTAGACGAAGAAGATACTGTTTTATCATACAGCTTAAATACGTTTGATAAAAATAAATATGTTGATAATATAATAATAGCAACAAAAGAAGCTGAGATGAATAACGTTAAATCTATAATAAAGAAAGAAAAACCAAAAAAAGATACAAAGATTATATTTGGAGGAAAAGAAAGAAAAGACTCTGTATATAATTGTATAAAAGTCACAGATTCAGATATTGTTATTATACATGACGGTGCAAGACCTGCAATAAAACAAGAATATATTGATAAATGTATAGAGAGTATGGACAAATATAAAGGTGTTACAATGGGAGTTAAATCAACTGATACAATAAAAATAGCAAATGATGATAATATAGTAATTAACTCAACCAAAAGATGTAATACATGGGCTATACAAACACCACAATGCTTTGATAGAAAAGTATTATTAAAGATGCATGAAAAATATAATGATGACAAAAATATAACAGATGATTGTATGTTATTAGAAAAAGAAAACTATGATGTAAAAGTTATAGAAGGGGATTACTCAAATATAAAGATTACTACATATGAAGATTTGGGTCATATAAAAAGAATAATAAAAAAATATATAAAAGGTCTTATAAAAAGATAAAGGAGAAAAATGTTAAATCAATTTTCAAGAACAGAGTTAATAATTGGAAAAGAAAAATTAAATAAATTACAAGAGTCAAAAGTAGCCATATTCGGAATTGGAGGAGTTGGCTCTTTTGTTGTTGAAGGACTAGTAAGAGCAGGAATAGGAAATTTTATACTTGTTGATAGTGACAAAGTAGATATAACAAATTTGAATAGACAAATTATAGCCACAACAAAAACAATTGGAAAAAATAAAGTAGAAGTAGCGAAAGAAAGAATACTAGAAATAAATCCAAATGCTAATGTTAAAATATATAAAGAATTCTTTATGCCAAATAGTAAAGGAATATTAGATGAACAAATAGATTATATTGTAGATGCAATAGACACAGTTACAGCAAAAATAGAACTAGTTATAAGAGCTAACAAATTAAATATTCCTATAATCTCATCTATGGGAACAGGAAATAAATTAGATCCTACAAAGTTTGAAGTAACAGATATATATAGTACTAGTGTATGTCCATTAGCAAAAGTAATGAGAAAAGAATTACGTTCAAGAGGAATAAAAAAATTAAAAGTTGTATATTCAAAAGAAGAACAAATTAAATTACATACAAAAGAAAGTAATGTGCCAGGAAGTATTTCATTCGTACCATCAGTTGCAGGACTTATTATAGCAGGAGAAGTTATAAAAGATATTATAAAAAAGGAGGAATAATATGGATATAACTATTGATGTAGGAAAAGAGTACATATTAAATGTAAGAGCAGGTGGAATAATAATTCATAAAAACAAAGTATTAACACACAAAGATGTAAAATATGATCATTGCTGTATACCAGGAGGAAGGATTGGAATAGGAGAAAATTCAAAAGAAACAATAAAAAGAGAAATTCAAGAAGAACTGGGAAAAGAAATAGAAGTTGAAAAATATTTAACAACAATAGAAAACTTTTTTGAAATGAATGGTAAAAAATACCATGAGATTATGTTTGTATATAAAATTGAATTTAAAAATGATGAAGACAAAAAAATAGTAGAAGATTTAAAAAATCAAGAAGGAAAAGAATATTTAAAATATGAATGGAAAGACATAAATAAATTAGATGAATGTAATCTTCAGCCTAAATGTTTTAGAAAATTATTAAAAAATAAAGAATGGACAAGAAATGTAATAAATATAGACTAAGAATACTAAAAAAGCTTTTGGTTAAAATATTCTATAATAAGGAGGAAAATAGAATGTTTAAACCAAAAGCTATTTATTTTGAAAAAGAAATAATAAAATATCCACTAGGAAAAGAACTTATGGATAAATATGAAGATATACCTAAAATAGAAATTGAAAATCATAACAATATAGAAGAAATGAGAAAAAATTCCAACAAAGAATTTTCTAATATGAAAAGAAACCTTATTATAGGTGTTAGAAAAACACATAAGTTTGTTGAAAACCATAAAATATCAAATTATCTAGTACCATATACTTCATCAGGATGTATTGCTGCATGTATGTATTGTTATCTTGTTTGCAATTATAATAAGTGTGCATATTTAAGATTATTTGTTAATAGAGAAAAAATGTTAGAGAAAATAATAAAGACTGCTGAAAAGGAAGAAAAGGAATTAACTTTTGAAATAGGAAGTAATAGTGATTTAATTTTAGAAAACACTATTACAAATAATTTAGTATGGACAATAGAAAATTTTAAAAATTCTAAAAAAGGAAAATTAACTTTTCCAACTAAATTTGATATGGTAAGTCCAATATTACCATTAGACCATCAAGGAAAAATAATTGTTAGAATGAGTGTTAATCCAGAAGAAATTATAAATAGAGTGGAATTTGGAACATCAAGGTTATCTAATCGAATAGAAGCTATAAATGAATTAAAAGAAGCTGGTTATGAAGTAGGAATTTTAATAGCTCCAATAATTTTAGTGGATAATTGGAAAAAATTATATGGAGATTTAATTCAAATACTAGAAAAAGAATTAACAGAAAAAGTAAAAAAAGATGTATTTTTTGAGTTTATTTTTATGACTTATAGTTATATTCATACAAAAATAAACGAAGAAGCTTTTCCTAATGCAATAAATTTATATAATAAAGAAATGATGACAGTAAGAGGAAGGGGAAAATATTGTTACAAAAAAGAAATAAAAGATGAAGCAGAACAATTTATACGTGAGGAAATGCATAAGTATTTTCCGAAAAATAGAATTGTATATGTAGTATAAATATAAATGAATTAAAAAAAACAGCGTCAAACCCTACACAAAATAAAAAAAGTATGCTAGAATATTATAGGAATATAGTTTATAAAAGGAGGAGTTTAACATGTCAGGACATTCAAAATGGCATAATATTCAAGCAAGAAAGGGAAAAGTAGATGCAGCAAGAGGAAAAATATTCACAAAATTAGGAAGAGAATTATTAATAGCTGTAAAAGAAGGTGGACCAGATCCAGCAGGAAACTCAAAATTAAAAAGTGTAATAGCAAAATGTAAAGCAGCAAATATGCCAAATGATACTATAAATAATGCTATAAAAAAGGCATCAACAAGTAATGAAAATTATGAAGAAATAGTATATGAAGGTTATGGACCAAATGGAGTAGCAATAATAGTAGAAGCATCTACAGATAATAAAAATAGAACAGCAGCAGATGTAAGACATGTGTTTAGTAAAGCAGGAGGAAATTTAGGAACAACAGGTTGTGTATCATATATGTTTAATAAAAAAGGAATAATAGTAATAGAAAAAGAAAAAACAGATATGGATGAAGATGAACTAATGATGTTAGCATTAGAAGCAGGAGCAGAAGATTTTAGTTCAGAAGAACAAATATATGAAATAGTAACAGAACCTTCAGATTTTAATTCAGTTGTAGAAAAATTGGAAGAAAGTGAATTAGAATTTGCAGAAGCAGAAGTTCAAATGGTACCTACTACAACAGTAAAACTAGATGAAAAAACTTCTGAGAAAATGGAAAGACTAATAGATAATTTAGAAGAATTAGATGATGTGGCTAATGTTTATCATAACTGGGAACAAGAATAGATAAAATTATATAAATATTTATATAAATGAGGAGAAATAAAAATGGGAAAGTTGGACAAAATAAATACCACTTTAAAAATGAGCAAAGAACAAAAGAAGAAAACATTTATGATTGTAGGAATTATAGTTGGAACAATTCTTACAGTAACAATTATAGTCCTTTTAACTTTAGTCTTTGCTACAGATGTGTTTAAAAGTGATAAAGAATTATTTTTAAGATATGCAAATCAAATTGTTGATGTTAATAATGGCTTTTTAGATAAGAATTTAACAGAATATTTAAATAAAAAAGAAGCAACACCATATAATAATGATGGGCAATTTAGTAGTATGATAACAGTATCAGATGAAGAACAACAGGAAATTTTAAATGACATTAGCAATTTTAATATTACTTTCTCAGGAAAAGTTGATAAACCTAGTTCAAAATCAGAAGAAGAAATAAAATTAAACTTTGCAGAAGAAATAAATTTTCCAATTAAATATAAACATATTGGAAATATGATGGGATTACAGAGTGATGAGATAACAGAAGAATATATTTCAATAGATTCTTCTAAATTAGAAAATTTATTTGGTGAATCTGGAATTAGTATGCAAGAAACAACTGAAAATGTTAGTAATATTTTTAATAATATAGAATTAACACCAGAGCAAAGTGCAAAAATACAAAATACTTATATTACATTATTAGAAGAGATATTAACAAAAGAACATTTTTCAAAAGTAATAGGACAAGAAGTTGGTTATAGATTAACTATAAAAGGTGATGATATAAAAAATGTTATAGCTAAACTTCTAGAAACATTAAAAAATGATCAAGATTTATTAAATAAAGTAAATGAAATATTACCAACAGATTTAGAAGCAGGAGATATAGATAGTTTAATAGAAAATGTAAATTCGGCTTCTTCAGAAGATTTACCTACTTATGAAATCACAATATATAGTGTTAATAAAAAGGTAACTAAACTAGCAATAACAACAAATAATAATTATAAATTTGAAATTTCAAAAAAGAAAAATGAAGATGAATTGAAATATGATATAACATATCAAACACCAGGAGAATCAACAATTAGTTCAGTAAATATTGGACTAGCATATAACAGATTAAAAACTGACAGTGTAAGCGAAATTTATAATTTTGGTTGTAGAATAAATGATAATGGTGACGAACAATATTATTCATACAATTTTACAAATAATATTAATTTTGCAGAAAGTGTTGATATAGCAGATTTTGAAGAAGATAATCAAATTGTTTTAACAAATTATGGACAAGAACAAGTTTCTAACTTTATTGTAGAACTTATGCAAAGAATACAAGAATCAATAAGTAATCTATTACAAAAAGCTGAAATAAGTGAAGATAAAAATCCATTGTTATTTATAATACCAGGAATGAATTCAAGTATGCTAGATCCAGAATTAATGTTACAAGGAACAGAAGGAAATTCATCTTCTGGAACATCTGAAGCAGATGATGAATCAGGAAGTTCAGAAGTAGTATCAAATATAATGGAAGGAGCGAAAAAAGAAGCTTGTGAAAGAATAAATATGACTTTAAATATAATACTTACAAATATTATGACTGCAGAACAAGAAAATAGACAGATTACTACTGAAGAAATAAATAAAATATTAATAGAATCAGGACTTGGACAAGATGGTGCATATGGCTCATATGAAGCAACAGGATTCACTTTAATACCAGAAGGAGATGACAATACAGTAATAGCCTTAAGATGGAAATCATCATATGGTGAAGATGTTGTAACTGGACAAATAACATATGATGCTAATGCAGAATTTAAATATGATGTACAAAGTGCAGAATAAAATAGTTCTAAAATAAAAAGAAGAAACATATATTAAATATAATATATGTTTCTTTTTTGCGTTTTAGGTGGTGAGAAAAATGAATGAAATATTAAGTTATTTTCCTAATAGTCTAAAGAAAATATTAGAAGATATTATATTTCAAAACAAAAATATGGCAAATGAATTACAAGAAATAAGAATAAGGAATAATAGACCAGTTATATTAAAACTAAGAAATAGAGATATTCCTATAGATTACATAGTAAAACAAACAGAAGTATTACAAACACTAGAAAGACTATGTGAAAATTCAATATATGCATATAAGAAACAATTATGTGAAGGCTTTCTCACAATAAAAGGACGGACATAGAATTGGAATATCAGGAACAGTTGTTACAGAAAACGATAAAATAATAAATATGAAATACATAACTAGTTTGAACTTCAGAATAGCAAGACAAGTATTTGGATGTAGTAACAATATTATTGGTCAAGTAATAGACTTAGAAAACAAAACCATTCATAATACATTAATTATTTCTCCTCCTGGTAAAGGGAAAACAACGTTATTAAGAGATATTATAAGAGTTATAAGTAATGGAATACCTGAATTAGAATTTCCAGGACAAACATGTGGACTTGTAGATGAAAGAGGGGAGATAGCTGCTTCATATAGAGGAATACCACAAAATGATATTGGAATTCGTACAGATGTAATTGGAAATGTAAGTAAAGAAAAAGGAATGAAAATGTTAATACGTTCAATGTCACCACAAGTAATAGCATGTGATGAAATAGGATCACATAAAGATGTAGAAGCTATAAAAAATGCAATGATTTCGGGAGTAAAGGGAATATTTACAATGCATGGTAAAGATATGGAAGATGTACGAAAAAATAGTGAAATAAATAAACTGGTAGAAGATAAACAAATAGAAAAAATTATTTTTATTTAATTTAGTTCTAAAGGAGGTATAGTAATGCATATAATAAAGTACATACTTTTTGTATTTGTGTTTTTAGCTTCGGTACTAATGGGAAAACTACTTTCAAAAAAATATATAGATAGAGTAAACGAGCTAAAAGATATGAGAAATGCACTAAACATATTTAAAACAAAAATAAAATTTACATATGAGCCTATAGGAGAAGTTTTTTACGAAATTTATAAAACAGTAAAAAATAATGTGGGAGATATTTTTAAAGAAGCTGCTAGTAAAATGAAAACAGAAACAGCAGGTTTAGCATGGGAAAAGGCAGTAGAAGAAAGTAAAAACAATTTAAAAGAAGAAGATAAACAAACTATAAAAATGTTATCAAAATTACTTCGGACAAACAGATATAGAAGGACAAGTAAGTCAAATAGAAATAACAGAACAATTTTTACAAAAACAAATAGAATATGCAGAAGAAGAAAGAAATAAGAATGAAAAATTATACAAAAAACTCATACCAATAATAGGATTAATTATCATAGTAATACTTTTTTAGGAGGAAAAAAGAGATGGATATAAGTCTATTATTTAGAATTGCAGCAATAGGTATACTGGTTGCAGTATTATATCAAGTATTGGTAAGGGCAGGAAGAGAAGATCAAGCTATGATGACAACACTTGCAGGATTGATAATAGTATTAGCTATGGTAATAAAAGAAATAAGTGAATTATTTACTACAGTAAGAACTGTATTTGGATTATAGATTTATGAATAGGAAACGAAAATATGGAAGTTATTAAAATAATAGGAGTTGCTTTTATTGCGCTTATAATAGTTATAATACTGAAACAATATAAACCAGAATATACAATTTATGTAAGTATATTGGTAGGAGCATTAATATTATTAATGGTATTAGATGAATTAACAGGAATTATAAATTTACTTCAAAATATAGCAAATAAAACAAACATAAATAGTAAATTTTTAGGTTTGTTATTAAAAATAACAGGCATTGCGTTTTTATCAGAATTTGCAATAAGTATTTGCCAAGATGCAGGAGAGGGAGCAATAGCAAGTAAAATAGAAATTGGAAGTAAAATAATTGTAATAGCTATGTCAATACCAATAATATCAAGTTTATTAGAAATAATTATTAAAATTTTACCTTAGGTAGAAGGAGTACAAATGAAAAAGATACTGTTAATATTTATGATTTTAACAATGTCATTAAGTATAAAAGTTTATGCAGAAAATGAAGAAATAATGCAAGAGCAACAGGAAACTTTTGAAATAAATGAGTTTTTAGATAATGCTAGACAATATACTGGCGATTTTTTTGAGGATATGGATATTAAAGAAATATTAAATGAAGCAATTAAAGGAAATATAGATAACAAAGGTATCTACAAAAAAATATTGAGTATATTTGGACAAGAAGTAAAAACAACAGTAGTTTCACTAGTTAGTATATTATCAATAATTTTAATACATAGTATTCTAAAATCAATAAGTGAGAATTTAGAAAATTCTAACATATCTAGAATAATTTATTATGTTCAATATATTTTAATAGTAACAATAATTATGACAAATGTTTCTGAAGTAATAACAATAGTGCAAGATGCAACTACAAATCTTGTTGGTTTTATAAATATGTTAGTACCACTTTTAATAAATTTAATGTTATTTACACGGAAGTATTGCTACAAGCAATCTTTTAGAGCCGTTAATATTATTTATGATAAATTTTTTAGGAAATATCATACAAGGAGTACTAATACCATTGGTATTGGTTATTACAAGTTTATGTGTAATATCTAAGATTTCAGATAAAGTACAAATAAATAAAATAAGTGATTTTTTAAAATCTGGAGTAGTATTCTTTCTAGGAATACTATTAACAGTATTTGTAGGAGTAGTGTCTTTAGAAGGAACACTTTCAAGTAGTGTAGATGGAGTAGCTGCTAAGACAACAAAAGCAGTTGTTAGTAGTGCAATTCCAGTAGTAGGAAAGGTGTTAGGTGATGCAGTAGATACGATTTTGGGATGTGGTTTAGTATTAAAAAATGCGATAGGAATTTTAGGAGTAATAATAATTATTGGAATTTGTGTTATGCCAATTATAAAATTATTAGTAATAATGATAACATACAAACTTCTTTCGGCAGTTTGCCAACCAATAGCAGATGCAAAAATAATAAATTTGTTAGATCAAATAGGAGATATATTTAAAATATTTTTAGCAATACTTTGTGCAATATCAGTTATGGTAATAATAGGAACAACTTTGGTTATAAAAATGTCAAATAGTGGAATGATGTATAGGTAGGTGAAACTAGTGATAAAATTTTTAAGCAATTGGGCAAAAAGCATTGGATTTAGTATTATTATAGTTTCTGTTTTAGAAATGATATTACCAGAAAATAAAATAAAAAAATATATAAAAATGGTAATGGGTACATATATTTTGTTTAGTATGTTATCTCCATTTGTAGAAAATAAATTAAATTCAGAAAATATAGATTTTGAAAATTATATAGAAACATCATCAACAGAAGTGAATCAAGAATCAATGGATAAAAGAATAAAAGAATTATACATACAAGAGTTAGAAAAAAATATTACAAACAAAGTTCAAGAAAAAGGTTATATAGTAAAAAAATGTAAAGTAGATGCAACAATAACAGACAATGTGAATGACACAAAAATAAATAAAATAAGTTTGAAAGTAGAGCCAGAAGAAGAAAAGGAAAAAGAAAAAAATGAGAATATAGAAGGAAAATTAGTAACTGAAATTCAGAAGATAAAAGAAGTTAATACATCTATAGTAGAAAAGAATACAAAAGAAGAAAAAGAAAAAACAAAATTAACTCGGAACACAAAAAAAGGAGTTAAAAGAGTTTTTAAAAGAAGAATACGAGGTGAATGAAAAATGCTTGGAAATAAGTTAGAAAAAGATAAAAATGAGGAAACAAATAAAAAGAAAATAGAAAACTTAGTTTTTTTTATTGTAGTAGTTATAATTACTATTGTAATTATAAATTTCATACTAAATAAAGGAAAAGATAAAAATACAACAGGAGAAAACACTACTAGTAAATCTAAACAACTAGCTAGTTCATTTGGATTAACCAAAAATGAAGAAAAAACAGTAGAAACAAACTCAGACGAAAAAAGTGTAAAAGTACAGTTAGAAGAAATACTAAAAAAAATACAAGGTGTTAAAGACGTAAATGTTTTTATAAACTATTCTGAGTCAAGTGAAACAGTAGCTATGTACAATGAAAACTCAAAAACTAGTCAAACAGAAGAGTCAGATACTTCAGGAGGAACGAGAAAAATAGAAGAAAATGATATACAAAAAGAAATAATATATCAAGAAGATAATGGAGAAAAAGTACCAATTACGCAAAAAATTATTAGCCCAAAAGTAGAAGGAGCAATTATTACAGCAAAAGGAGCAGAAGATGCTAATGTTAAAACAAATATAATACAAGCTGTTGAAGCTGTGACAGGCTTACCGACTCATAAAATTCAGGTATTTGAAATGAATTAAAATTCAATAAAATGAGAAAGGAATGAAGTTTAATATGAAATTTTTAAAAGGAAATCAAATAATAATTTATGTTATAGCATTAATGTTAGTTGCAGCTGGTTATTTAAATTATACAACAAAAAACGATAATCAGGTTACTCAAACAAGTGCAATGCAAACAAATTCAACAGAAATAGCTGACATAGGTGATGCATCTTTGGTAAATAGTAATGATGTTGTGAGTGAAAATACATCAGATACCAAAAATGAAACTAATCCAGTAAATGAAACAAATACTACCAATACAACAGAAGAACAACAACCAGAAACAACTCAGCCAACAGTTAATCCTACAGATTATTTTGCAAATTCAAAATTAGAAAGAGATAAAATGTATTCACAAATGATTGAGATATATGAAAAGGTTTTAAATAGTACTACTTCATTAGAAACACAAAAACAGTCTGCAACAGATGAAATTCAAAAGATAAACGATACAAAAAATAGTATAATGATATGTGAAAATTTAATAAAAACAAAAGGATTTGAAAATAGTGTTATATTTGTAAATGGAGAAAGTATAAATATAATAATTGGAACTACAACCCTAGAGAAAGAAGATGTTGCTCAAATTCAAAACATAATAGAAAGAGAGATGAAAACTGAATCACAAAATATTCATATAGCAATTAAATAATGAAAAATAAAATTAAAGCAAAAAAATAAGACTTTTTGTAATAAAAATGTAATAAAAAAATGCCGGAAAAATGTTGAAAATTTGGCAAATTTATAATATAATTCATATGAAAAAAATAAACAAGCAACTAGCTTGTTTTTTAGTATTATTGTTATTAAAAAGGAGGATATTTATATGAAAAAAATGCTGAAATTTACAATTGTTATTACTATAATATTCGCTTTGTTAAGTGGTAATGTCGCAGTAATTGCAGCAAACACTACAAACGTAAACACTAAACAAGCTACAAAAACAACTGCTCAAGAAGAAAATAAAGCAGCTAACAATAGTAAAACAGAAACAAGCCAAAAAGAATTACCAGATAAAGAAAATAAAACAACAGAAGATAAAAGCAATGAAGATTCTGCTAAAAAAGAAGATGAAAAAGAAAAAAGCAAAGAAAACACTACATCTTCTAAAAAAACAACTATAAGCAATTCTAACGAAAATGAAATCATGACAATTCAAGAGGACCAAACAAATGAAGAGGATGAGACTAAGACTGAAACTGGAAGATTAAATCTAATTATAGATTTAAAATTACCAAATGAAGGTATTGATTCTAGTTACTTTGAAACAACTTTAGTAAAAACAAATCCTAAAGAAGGAGAAGATGCAAAAACTTATACTGGGGTTGGATATGGAACAGGAAAAGAAGGAAAATTATACTATGAATTTAAAGATTTACCTACAGATGAAGTTGTAGGAGACAATGAAGGAAAAACAGATTATAACTTAACTGTAAAAGTAAATGAAAAGAAAGCTAAAAGAGTATATCAAACTTATAGCTATACAATTCCCGTTAAACCAAAGATGGCAACAACATTGGAAATAGTAAATAGTTTTGATGTTAAAGCATTAGAAAACGGTGCTAATAGAGCTATAATGGGAGTTGGAGACATCATAACATCTAGTGGAGATGTAGTAGGAAATATTAATGACAATGATATAAACAAAATGATAGAAGCAATTGAAGCAGGAGATAAATCATATGATTTAAATGGAGATGGAAAAATAAATATCATAGATTTATCATATATAGCTTACAATAAAGGCAATCAAGGAACACAATCAGGAAAAACTGGATATGATCAAATTATAATCGCAGATGAAAATACTTTCGCAGACCAAGCTAAAAGCGAAACTACTACAGTAACAGGTGATTTGAATAATATTTTAGAAAATAATAATAAATATGTTTCTTTAGCACCAAAAGAAGGAACTGAAATATCAGAAGAAAAGCCTGTTGAATTAACAATAGACTTAGGAAAAGAAAATGAAACCAAAACAGAAGAAATAACAATTTCTCCATCACCAAATCCAGAAAATAATATACAAAGTGGTGTAGTTACAGTAGTTTATACAGAAGATGGAAGCGAAGAAGAAAAAACTATGGAATTAGACATAGGAAAAGCTGGTGAAATAATAGCAGATGCTATAAATGGAGAAAGACTTTTAGGAGAATATGCAGAGATAACATCAGATACTACAAAAGGTAAAGCAGGAACAACAATAGAAAGTGATGGAACTATTGTAATAAACTTAGGAGGGCAAATAGCAGTAAAGAAAATTACAATAAAAGTAACATCAACAAAAAGTAAAAAACTAGCAGATATTGCTAAAGTAGAATTTTTAAATGGTATGGAAGACAGAATTCCAGCACCAACTATTCAAGCACCATCAGGACTTTTTGGAACAGCATCAGCTGAATCATTAGTAATTTCTTGGGATGCAATGCCAAATGTTACAGGATATGAAGTAGAAATTAAAGATGAAGATGGACAAGTTGAATATCATTTAACAGAAGCTAACCAAATAAGTTTACAACAATTCAAAACAAAGGACTTTAAAGACTTGCATTATAAAAATTTTGATGTTAGAGTTCAATCAATAAATGGAGAATGGAAAAGTGGATTTGGAGAAACAAAAACACTAACTCCAACACCAAATGGACCACCACCTGCACCAGATAATCTATTTGTTAAAGGTGGAATAAAAGAAATCAAAGCAACATGGAAAAAGATGAATTCAACATTATCATATAATGTACAATATAGAAGAGCAGACGAAACAGAAGATGACTGGAAAGTAGCAGCAACAGAAACAACAGCAAATGAGTGTACAATAACAGGATTAGAAGATAAAGTAAAATATCTAGTAAGAGTACAAGGAGTAAATGATTATAATACAAAGAGTGTTGGACCATTCTGTACACCAGGAGAAGCTACAACAACAATGGTAGAACCAGCAACACTACCAAGATATGGAGCAATTAACTTACCAACAAAAGATGGAAATGGAAATGAGCAAGAAGGAGTATTAACTGAGCATGTTTTAGATGCAACATATAGTCATAGAGCAGATGGACTAGGACCTGTAACTTATATGGTTGATAGTGAATTAGATGGAGAAACAACAAATCTAACAAATAATACTCGTCCAGCACAAGGTGTTGTAGATAATACATTTACATCACACTACTATGTTAGAGACTGGGATGATGGTGGACATTATGTAGCAACTGATGCCACAAAAGGTTTAACAATTACATTTGATAACGAACAAGATATAAATTATATTACAACAGCACAAATAGAAAATTTAGGAAATATAGTAAATGCTAATGTAATATATTGGGGAGAAGACGGAGTTAAAAAAGGACCAGTTAAAGCATCACAAGTAGTAACAAGAAGAGATGCAAATGGTAGAGATTATACAGCAATAAAATTACCAGAAACAATAAAAGCAAAGAAAATAAATGTTCAAATTGGAAGATATAGTTGGGACACTAGAAAAATAACTGTTGCAGAAATTCGTTTCCACGACATAGGTGATTTAGAACAAAGAGTAAATGATTTATTTACAGATCAAATGCACTTAGAATTAAAAGACGAAGTTAATGAACAAAAAGTAGCTGATTTACAAAAAGAATTAGATACAACAGATCAAGATGAATATCGTCCAGCAATAGATGAAGACGGAAATGTTGAGCCACACAACGGTGAATTTAATCCAGAAAAAGAAAGTATACAAAAAGAACTTACATTAGCAAAAGATTTATTATCAGCTAAAAAAGCTGAAGTTATAAAAATAGATTCAAATCTTACAAAGAAAAAAGACGGACATATAACATTTAGTGGAGGATTAAATGCATGGCAACCACTAGGAACAGTAGCATATTCAGGAGAAAAAATAAAAGTATATGTAGGAAATCCAAATAAAAAAATAGGAGATTCTACAGACCTTAGACTAATTGCAACACAATATCATGCAGAAGCAGCATACTGGAAATCAGGAGACATACCTTTAAAAGTTGGAATAAATGAAATAACAGTACCAGAAATAATAACATCAGCAAGAGAAAAAGGTGGCTCTCTATATGTAGAATATGTAGGAAATAATGCAAGTGATGATTATGCTGTAAGAGTAAGTGGTGGAGAAAGCATACCAGTTTTAGATTTAACAAAATTAGATAAAACTGATGCAAATTATCAAACAAATAGAACAAAAGCAATAACAGACTATGTAAGTGCCTTAGAAGAACAAGTTAAAAATTTAAAAACAAATCATGATGAAAATCATAAAAAAATAGAAGCATTTAAAGATTATGAATATGATGAAGAAAACTGTATAGCAGGAGCAACAGAAGTTGTATTAGATCAAATGATGTATTCAGTATCTGCTAAAGGATTATTATCAGGATTAGACGGTGAAGGTGATAAAGTAGAAAAATTAGATAATTCATTAAAAGCAATGGATGAAATGATAGATTTATTCTATGCACACAAAGGTCTAAGTAAAGAATCAGCAGACAAAGTTGGAGCTACAAATGTATATCCATCAAGCAGATTAAACATACGTTACCATATAATGTTTGCAGGAGCTGCAATGTATGCAGGTGGTCTACATATCGGTATACCTTATGGAGATGTTGCAACATTATCAAGAGGAAATCCAATACAAAAAGAAGCTGACGGAAAATATATAAGTGGAAACTATTTTGGATGGGGAATCTCACATGAAATAGGACACATAATAAATGAAGGATACTATGTACATGGAGAAGTTACAAATAACTACTTCTCAGTATTATCACAAGCAAAAGATACAAATGATTCAGTAAGATTCAAATATCCAGAAGTATATAAGAAAGTAATGTCAGGAAAAACTGGTAAAGCACAAAATGTATTTACACAACTAGGACTATATTGGCAATTCCATTTAGCAAATGATACAACTAAATACAATTTTGATAATTCATATGAATCATATGACGAACAATTCAATAGTTTAGTATTTGCTAGAATGGACACATATGCAAGAGAATATAAGAAAAATGGTAAAACTACTGCACCAAAAGCAGAAGAAAAAGGAATAGAATTAAAATTAGATACTAGTGTAGAACCTTATGTTAAAACAGATAATAACTTAATGAGATTAGCATGTGCAGCAACTAAGCATAATGTATTGACATTCTTTGAAAAATGGGGAATGGAGCCAGACAATGAAACAATAGCATATGCAAATCAATTTGAAAAAATATATGAAGAAGGAACAGATAAAGAAAAAGCTATATGGTACATAAATGACGATGCTAGAGCTTATCAAATAGCAGGAGGAGCTAAAATGACACAAGGAGCACAAGTTCAAGCAGAAGTTAAAGATGTAGAAGGACATAAAAATCAAAAAGCAATAAGCTTAAATGTTACAGGAAACAATAACCCAGATGCAATATTAGGATATGAAATAAATAGAATTTCATGGGATCATGGAAATGAGGTTGTAACACCTGTAGGATTTATAACAGCAGAAGAATTAAAAGCTACTAATGGAGAATATGTAGACACAATAGAAACAATAAATAACAGAGTATTTGAATATAGAATTACAGCATATGACAAATACTTAAATTCAACAGAACAAGTTAAAACAGTTCAATTCAAAGTTCAAAATGACGGATATCAAGGTAATAAAGCTGAATGGGAAATAACAACAAACTATGTAACAGAAGAAGAAGCAAAATTAGCTAAAGATAAAACAGATACTTTACATGGAGCTAAATCAGATTGTTCAGCAAGTGAAGAAGAAACTGAAGGTAATGATGTTTCACCAGCAGTTAGAACTTTAATTGATAATGGTAAAACCGATAACGGTAATACTGTAGACTACAAAGCAAAAGCTCCAAGTAATGAAGGTGGAGAAATTATAATTTCATTACCAGAACAAGCAGTTCTAACAGGATTTAAATATACAACAGCAAGCAAAAAAGAACTTAAAGATTATACTGTAGAAGTAAGTAAAGATGGTAAGGAATGGGAGAAAGCATTAGAAGAACATACAGGAATGGTAAGTAGTATAATGAATATTTCTTTAGACAATAATGGAACACATACAGCTTACTTTAATCCAGATGGAACTGATGAACTAAGAGTATTTGAAGCAAAATATGTTAAATTAACAATCAAAGACACAGATATTGCTATTTCAGAAATAGATTTAATAGGAAAAACTGGAGACAACATAGATTTTATAGAAGAAGACGGACATTATGGAATAGGAATATTAGATGAAGATGTAGTACTAGAAAGAGGTACAGATGAAACACCAACTTCAATAATACCAGCTGGCTCAATAGTATTTACAGGAACATATAAAGGAAACCCAGCATATAACACACCAGTTGTATATAAAGAAGATGGTTGGCCAATGGATGCTTATGGAGCAGTATTTGCACCAGAACTTTCAAACGAAAAAGATAAACTTGGTGAAGTATCAAGTGGAACATGGATTTATTGGTTAGAAGAAAACGATGAAGTTACTAAAGAAATGTTTAATAAAGTAAAAAACGGAGAAATTACAAAAGTTAGAGCAGAATTATATCGTACAGATGATGCTAAAACGTCAGAAGGAGAAAGACTAACTAGTGATACTTATCTTGTTGATATACCAAGACAAGAAGATGGTACATTTTATAATATTCACATAGATAGTGGTAAATAAAATAAGACAAATTGAAAGGAGAACGAGATGAAAAATAAAAAGTTAATGTATATAGTAATAGCTATTCTATCATTAGTTACTATCACAATTACAGGCTTTGTTTTAGCAGAAAAAAGTGCCAATAGGTCATATGAGGAGCTAGATAGAACAGCTGTAGTATTACAACCTAAAACAGATGCTAATGGAAATTATACAGGAGAAGTAGAAGTATTATTACAAATGAATGACGGTATCAGAACAGAAGAACAAAAACCAAATGAAGAAGGTACTATAATAGAAGATGCAGCAAGTGTTCAGTCATTCCAAATAGGATTAGACGTTGCAGCTACAATTGAAAACAAAGAAGATGTATCTTTTACCTTTAATAAAGAGTTAGCTGAAAATGCAGAAAATGATACTGCTGGAAAAGTTAAATTAGCTAAAGTTACTCAAGAATTAGTAAAAGATGAACAATCAAGTTCAGAAGGAAATACTACAATATATAAAGGTGAAAAATTAAATATATATTATGTAGGAACAAAAGATTTAAATGATACAAATTCAGTAGAAATGGTTTCAATAGGAACACTTAAAATAAAAGTTCCAGAAGGTAGTACTAATGAAACAGTTATGATTAACCCTATAGAAGAAGCAACAACAGCTTCTTCTACAGGACATAGTGAAACAAAAATAAATGTTCAACCAGAAGACAAAGTAAGCTTTATATTAAATGAAAAAGAGCCAGACCATGAAGATGATCCTTCAGGAAATACAAACACTAATACAGGTGGAAGTACAAATACAAATACAGAAGGAAGTACAAACACTAACACAGAAGGAAGCACTAATACAAATACAGAGGGAAGTGGAAACACAAATACAAATACAGGAGGAAGTACAAATACTAATACAGGTAGTGGATCTGGAACTGGTGGAACAGGTAGCCAAGGTAGTGGAACAGGATCTCAAGGAGGCTCTTCAACTGGAGGAACTAATAATGGATGGAGTGCTAAAGATGAAGATAAAGCCAAAGGAAATATAGGTGATAAAATTATTTCAGCACTTAAAACAGGAGCAAATCATTCAATCACATGGATCATAATTGCTATAGTAGTATTAGCAGGAGTAGCTTTTGGAATAGTAATGGTAAAAACAAGAGCATCTGGAAAGAGAGCAAAACATTAAAATATATTATAAAAATCCTTATCAGAAATGATAGGGATTTTTTTTGAAATTTACATATAAAGGTTGTAAAAAAAATAAAAATTGATATAATAATATCAGAAATAAACGAAGGAGGAGAAAACATGTTAAAAAAAGTTGCAATTTTAGCAAATGGAGGAGATGTAGCAGGATTTAATGCAGTAATAAGAGCTATAGTTAAATCAGCAGAAAATAAAGGTATTGAATGCTATGGAATATTAGACGGATATAATGGTTTATTAAAAAATGAATATGAGATATTAAATACAGCAGCACATGGACCTGCACTTGGAATATTACCAAAAGGAGGATCAATAATAGGATCATCAACTAATGCAAATGTATTTAATTATAAAATTGTTAATGAAGATGGAACAGTAGAGTTTAAAGATATGTCAGATATATGTGTTCAAAATGTAAAAGAGGCAGGATTTGATTGCGTATTTACATTAGGAGGAGACGGAACACAAAAATCTGCTAGAGATTTATCTTTAAAAGGAATAAATGTAATAGGAGTTCCAAAAACAATAGATAATGATGTTGCATGTACAGAAATAACATTTGGATATAATACAGCTGTATCAGTAGCAGCAGAAGCTATTGATAGATTACATTCTACAGGTGAAACACATCATAGAATAATGGTATTAGAAGTTATGGGACGTTATGCTGGTTGGATAGCATTAGAATCAGCAATAGCAGGAGGTGCAGACGTTGCATTGATACCAGAAATACCATATGATATAAATAGAGTAGCAGAAAAAATAAATAATAGAAGAAAAAGAGGAAAAGATTTTAGTATAGTAGTAGTAGCAGAAGGTGCTGCACCAATAAATGGAGAAATAACAATTAAGGGAACAAGAAATAACGGCTCAGGAGTTGATAATACTAAATTAGGAGGAGTAGGACAAATAGTAGCAAAACAACTAGAAGAAATAACAGGACTAGAAGCAAGAAATACAACATTAGGTTATATGCAAAGAGGTGGAACACCAACAGCTTATGATAGAGTATTATCTACAAAATATGGAGTAAAAGCAATGGAACTTGCATTAGAAGGAAAATTTGGAACATTAGCTGTTATAAAAAATGGAAAAGTAGACTCAGTATCACTAGAAGATGTAGTAGGAAATAATACTCAAATAGGAGCAGCATCTGGTAATACAGCAGAAAGCAATATAAGAAAAGTTTCACTAGATCATGATTTAGTAAAAACAGCGAGAGCTATTGGAATAAATTTAGGGGATTAGAAGTAATCCTCTATTTTTATTTTCTAATAAGTTAATCTCTTTTTATTGAAATTGAGTAAATTAAATGATAAAATTAGACAAATCGATAAGGTAAGGAGTTTTAATGAACTGGACAAAGGAACAAAAACAAGCAATATATGAAAAAGATTCTAATATATTAGTTGCAGCAGCTGCCGGAAGTGGTAAGACAGCTGTTTTAGTTGAACGTATTATAAATAAAATATTAAATGAAAAAATTGATATAGATAGATTATTAGTTGTAACTTTTACAAATGCTGCAGCGTCTGAAATGAGAGAAAGAATATTAGATGCAATATATTTAAAATTAGAAGAAGAGCCAGATAACTTAAATTTACAAAGGCAAATAACTTTATTAAACAAATCAAGTATTTGCACAATAGACTCATTTTGTTTAGAAATAGTAAGAAATAATTTTTATGAATTAGAAAATATAACTCCAAATTTTAGAATAGCAGATACAGCTGAAATAGAATTATTAAAACAAGAAATTCTAGAAGATTTATTTGAAGAAAAATATGAAAATGGAGATAAAGATTTTGAAAAACTAATTAGAACTTATACAAGTTATAGAGATGATACACCTTTAAAAGAAATAATACAAAAAATATATACATATATACAAAGTAATCCTTTTCCAAAAGAATGGTTAGAAGAAAAAGTTGAAATGTTTAATTTGAAAAATCTTGATGTAAATTTTGCTAACACCGTATGGGGAGAAACTTTATTAAATACAGTAGAAGAAACACTAATAGAAGATATAACTAAATTGCAAAGCATAGAAGAAAAATTATCATTTGATATAGAATTAGATCCATTTCAAAAAGTAATAGAAGATGATATAGACAAACTTCAATATTTAAAAAGAAGTATAAATGATTGGGATAAAGCATATAAAGTGTATAAAGACTTATCATTTACAAACTGGCCAAGAAAAAAGGTAACATCAGAACTAAAAGAAGAAGCAAAAATAATAAGAGATAATATAAGAAAACACTATACTACTAAAAATTCTAAAATAGCAAAAATCTTAATATCTGATTCAAAACAAATAAATACAGATATTTATGATATGTACAAAATATTAACAAAATTAAAAAATATAATTTTAGAATTTGGAGATAATTTTTCAAAAAACAAAAGGGAAAAAAATATAGTAGATTTTAACGATATAGAACATTTTGCTTTACAAATTTTATCAAATAAAGAAATAGCGAAAAAGTATATAGATAAATATGAAGAAATAGCAATAGATGAATATCAAGATAGTAATTTAGTCCAAGAATATATATTAACATCTATTTCAAGAAAAAATAATATGTTTATGGTAGGAGATGTTAAACAAAGTATATATAAGTTTAGACAAGCAATGCCAGAATTATTTTTAAGTAAATACGAAAAATATAAAACATTAGAAAGAAAAAAAGAAAATGAAGACTTAAAAATACAATTATTTAAAAATTTTAGAAGTAGAGAAAATGTCTTAGAATTTACAAATATAATATTTGAAAATATAATGAGTAATTTATTAGGAGATATCGAGTATACAGAAGAAGAATTTTTAAACTTAGGTGCAAACTATGAAAACAATCAAAAACAAAATTTAAAAGCAGAATTAAATGTTATAACAATAGAAAAAGACTCAGAAGAAAAAAGCATAGAAAAAGATAATGAGGAAGAAGAACAATTAGAAGATGTTGAGTTAGAAGCTAAATTTGTAGCAAATAAAATAAAAAGCTTAATAGATTCTAAATTTAAAGTTTATGATGTAAAGAAACAAGAATTTAGAGAAATTACTTATAAAGATATTGTAATATTATTGCGTTCAACTGCAAATACAGCACCAGTATATGAACAAGAAATATTAAAATTAAAAATGCCCGTATTTTCAGATGCATCTAATCAATATTTAGACTCAATAGAAATAGGGACAATTATGGCTTTATTAAAGGTAATAGATAACCCATTAAATGATATACCATTGATTACAGTACTACGTTCAAATATTGGAGGATTTACAGATAATGAATTGGTAGATATTCGTTTATGTGATAAATATTCAAATTTTTATACATGTTTACAAAAAGCAAAAATACAAGTAAAAGAAGATTTAAAAGAAAAAATAGAAAAGTTTTTTAGTAATATAGAAATGTGGAGAAAAGAACAAGAATATTTAGCATTAGATGAATTAATATGGAAAATATATGTAGATACAGATTTTTATAATTATGTTGGTACAATGCCAAATGGAGATTTAAGACAAGGAAATTTAAAACTTTTATTTGAAAAAGCAAAACAATATGAAACAGCTAGTTTTAAAGGACTATATAATTTTATTAAATTTATTGAAAAATTAAAGTTAAGTAATGGAGACTTATCTTCAGCTAAAGTAATTGGAGAAAATGATAATGTAATAAGAATAATGAGTATTCACAAAAGCAAAGGATTAGAATTTCCAGTAGTATTTTTATCAAGTACAGGTAAACAATTTAATTTAATGGACTTGAATAAAAATATATTATTACATCAAGAAATGGGAATAGGTGTAAAATATATAGACTACGATTATCAGATAGAATATGATACTTTAACTAAAGAAGCAATAAAACAAAAACTGTTAACAGAAAATTTGTCTGAAGAGATGAGAGTCTTATATGTTGCCTTGACAAGAGCTAAAGAAAAGCTTATAATAACAGGTATAAAAAAGGATTATGTAAATAAAAACGAAAAGATGAAAGAACAGATAAAAATATATCCTAAAATAGATAGAAAAATAAATCCTATATTAATAAAGCAATATAAAACTTATTTAGATTGGATATTATTAGTATATAATTATGGCGATATGGAAAAAGCAGTTGATGTAAAAATTTTAAATAAAAATAAAGTAATTAAAACTTTTGCTGAAATAAATGAAGAAGAGCAAAAAGAAGAAAAAAATAAGGAAGAAAAAGAACAACAAATAGAGGAATATCAATATCCATTTATTTTAGAAACAACAATACCTACTTCTACTTCAGTTAGTCAAATAAAACAAATGGAAAATGAACAAGAAGAAAAAGAAATATCATTTGCAAAACCAAAATTTTTAAAACAAGAAGAAAAAATAACAGGAGCACAAAAAGGTACTTTAGTTCACTTATGTATGCAAAAATTAAACATAAAAAAAGAATATGATTTACAAGGCATAAAAGATTTAATAAATAACTTAGTAGAAAAAGAACTAATAACTAAAAATGAATCATTAGCTATAAATCCATATACAATATTAGAATTTACGAAAAGTGAAATTTGGAAAGAATTAAAAGAAGCAGAAGAAGTACAAAGAGAAAAAACTTTTTATATAAATATTCCAGCAAAAGAAATATATGGAGGAGAAACAGAAGAAGTAATTTTAGTACAAGGAATTATAGATTTATATTATAAAGATAAAAATGGAGAATATGTATTAGTAGACTATAAAACAGATTATGTAGAAAAAGGACAAGAATTAGAACTAATAAAAAAATATAAAAAGCAATTAGAAATATATAAACAGGCTTTAGAAGAAGCACTTGGAACAAAAATCAATAGAGTATATATATATTCTACTAGATTAGGAATTTTAAAAGTTTAATATAAAAAGGATGTAGAACAATGAAAGATGTCGAAATAAAAAATGTTGATTTAGAAAAAATGTTTATTGAAAATGGAAGAATAAAAGATGAATATATAATACCAGATGAAGAGGCAGAAGAATATATTTTAGATAAAGTTGAAGAAGCAAAAAAGTTAGTAAGAAATTTTGTAAAGGGAACTTTTGGAGATGAATCAGAGAAAAAACTTGAAAGTCTTTTTGAAAGATTACCTATATTAGTAAAAAGAAATTTAAATACACAAGAAAGAATGCTAAATTTTGAAAAGGCAATGGGAGGATATATTCCTGAAAAAAAGGAAATTAACATATCACAAGAAGTGTATGAATACTATAAAGATACGTCATTTTTCACCTCAGCAATAATACATGAAATAGCACATGCTTGCTCTTTTGAAATATCAAAAGGAGAAATAGGTGATGAAACTTTAATAACAGAAGAAGCTCTTGCTGATTTATTTACTGAAATGTGTATTAACTACAATTTGAAAAATGGTGTGGAAATAGAAGATCTTAAACAGTTTTTGAAGGAAACAGAAGGAAAAGAATTATATAAAATGTCAGGAAGTTCTTATTCGACATATGGATTTGGAGACTATATACGTTGCATTTTATATCCGGCAAGACTAGAAAATAAAGATGTTGATGCAATTAAAGAATATTTCTTTGGATCTAAAAAAGAATTTACCAAAATCTTAAATGAAAGTATGGATGGCAAATTTGAAAATATACTAGAAGAAATAAATACTAATGCAAGAGAAGAAAATATAGACATTAACGAACTTGTTGAAGGTATAATACACAAAACAATAAATATATTATATAAACAAGATAAATTGTATAATGAAAAAAGTTTTTCAAAAGATACAGATTTAGAAGATGGAAGTTTATATCCTACAGAAACACCATATATATCATTAGTATATGCAGACTATTTAGTAAATGAAGAATTAAAAAAACAAAATGACTTGAATAAAAAATCTCCTGAAGAATTAGAGGAATTCTTCAATAATGTAGCAGAAACTGTAGGAAACAGATACCAATTATATGGAAATACGTTTTTTATGAACTCATTAACAAAAAGATGGTATGAAAATACAGATAAAAATTTAGAAAAATTTAATACAATATTAGATTTAGCTGATAGACTTCCAAAAGAATTAATATTAGAAATAGCAGAAGATCAAGGCTTTAGTGAAGATATGGATGTATTAAAGTATATGGAATTAGTAGATGATTATATCGGTATAACACCACCAGAAACTGAACTTATTGAGTACATGATGGATAATTGCAATAAAAAGTTAAGTCCAGAAGAAAAGTATGAAATATTTGGTATGATATGTGAGACTGCTAATCATCCAATAATTACTGATGAAACAGCACAATATTTATCAAATTTAGATTTAGATGAAAAACAACAAAACGATATGTATAAATTTTTCTATCATCCAGACGAAGAAGAAGGATTAAACAAGCTAATAAAAATATTAGATGATAAACAAATTTTAGACTCAGAAGTGACAGAAGAAAATAGAGATTTGATAAATACTTTACTAATAGAAATAAAAAAAGCAAAACCAAATTGGAAAATATTTGAAGGAGAACAAAATACAAATTATGAATTAGACGAAAAT
>CANQGV010000003.1 GCA_947623475.1 uncultured Clostridia bacterium
TATTATATAATTTTAATATATCTACAACTTTATTCAAATACTTAATAACATCAGCTTTTTCAAAATTTTCTTTTAAATTTTCAACTTCTCTTAGGTCTTCTAATTTATTATCATTATATTTTTTTATAATATTTTCAAACTTTTTAGAGTCATCTCTTAATATCGTTATTCCATTGATTGTTAGACCTAATTTTAATCTTGTAAGATCTTTTATTTTATTAAAATCATCTAAATCTAAAATAATACTATATTCATTTCCAGTTAACCCTACAACATAATGTAAATTTTCTTTATCTCCGAGCATAACTGCTTCTAAATCCATAGTTTCATCTATTAATTCATTTATTGCTTTTGCATAAAATCTAGCAAATTCATAACATACTCTTCTGTTATGTTTTTTTCTATTTTCTTTCCATGTATTATCAATAATTCTACCATACCAATCTACTGCTATATATTTAATATTATTTATATCACTAGAATCTCTTTTAAAAAAGTACAACACATTATCGTCATATATATAATTTAAACATATAAAATTATAAAGTTCTAAAACTTTTTCTTCAAAACTTAATGTATTATTTTTTAATAGTATTTTTACTAATTTTTGAATAGGTTCTTCTATTTTCCATTCTACTGTATCATATTCTATCCAATCATCTGTAAGATTCCTATTTGGCTCTAATATTATTTTATAATCTCCATCTAAATTTTTACATATTTCATCATAAAATTGTTTTACATATTTATCACTCATATATATCATTCTCCTATAATTTATATTTAACAACTAAATTTTCATCTTCTGGATTTATTTTTTTACTCTCTACTAAATCATAAAACATTTTTGGAGATATTAATTTTCTATAAACCTCTTTTAATTTTTCTTGTTTTATACCTACATCTTGTAAAACTTCATAAGCCTTTGAAGAACTAACTTTGAAGAAAAAAGCTTCATCTTCTAAGTATTTTTGAATTTTTAAATTTTTTTCACAATTTTTATTTTTAGTTTTTGCTAATTCTATTTCTGTTTCATTCATAACAACTATAAGATAAAATTCATTCATATTAAAACACTTCCTTTGAATAATTTATTGATATTATATAATTATTCTAACATAACTTATTTAAGATTTCTAGTATTCTAAAAAAAGTGATAAAACAAATTATTTTATCACCTTTTTATAATATTATTTTACTTCTACAATCCAATTAAATTTATCCTCAATTTTTCCTGTTTGTATTCCTGTTATAGTATCATAAATTTTTTGTGATACCTCCCCTATTTTTCCATTATTTATTTCATAGATTTCTTCACCGAATTTTAAAGTACCTACAGGAGAAATTACTGCTGCCGTTCCAGATCCAAATACTTCTTCAAGAGTTCCATCTTTTGCAGCTTTATGTATTTCTTCACAACTTACTCTTCGTTCTTCTATTTCCATATTCCAAGATTTACAAAGTTCTATAACACTTGCTCTTGTTACTCCTGGAAGAATACTACCATTTAACATTGGTGTTACTATTTTACCATTTATTTTGAAAAATATATTCATTGCTCCAACTTCCTCAATATATTTATGTTCAATTGCGTCTAACCATAATACTTGAGAAAAACCAGCTTTATGAGCTTTTTCTTGTGAAAGCATAGATGCTGCATAATTTCCTCCTGTTTTAGCTGCTCCAATTCCTCCTCTAACTGCTCTTACATATTCATCTTCAACCCATATTTTTACAGGATTTAATCCTTCTTTATAGTAAGCACCTACTGGTGATAAAATAATTATAAACTTAAATTTAGAAGATGGTTTAACATTTAATGATGGCTCAGTAGCAATAACAAAAGGTCTAATATAAAGAGAAGAATCTTTTTGTTTTGGAATCCAATCTTCATCTATTTTTACTAACTCAATTATTGCTTTTAAAAAATCTTCTTCATTTATTTCTGGAATACAAAGTCTTTTATTTGAATTATTTGCCCTTTCTATATTTTTTTGAGGTCTAAATAGATAAATTTTTCCATTTTCAGTTTTATATGCTTTCATTCCTTCAAACATTGATTGTCCATAATGAAATATCAATGCAGCAGGAGATATTTCAAAATTTTTATATTCTTCTATTCTAGGATTTATCCAACCTTTTCCTTCTTCATAATCCATAATAAACATGTGATCTGTAAATATACTTCCAAATTCAACATCCATATTTTCTGGCTTTTTCTTTTTATTTTTACTTTCAATTACTTTTATATTCATAATAATCTTCCTTTCTTTATTCACTTTAACATATTTAATCTTCAATTCTATTTAAAGCACTAACTATTGAATTAAAGCTTGATTTAACAACATCCATATCCTGTCCAACAGCCCAAATTTCTTTGTCTCCATATTTTATATCCATATATGATATTGCTTGAGATTTATCAGAGTTTTCATTTAAAGATTCTTGTATGTAATCTTTTATTTCAAAATTATAACCTTCTTCTTTTAAAATATTTACAAATGCGTTGATTGGTCCATTTCCAGAATTTTTACTTGCTTTTTTTGTACCATTTATTGTGTAAATTATATCTAATGATGTTGATCCATTAACATTTTTAATATCATATTCTTCTATTTTAATTTTTTCTTTTCTGTTTAAAAATTCTTTTGAAAAATATTCATAAATTTCATCATCTGAAAGTTCCCTTTTTGCTGAATCTGATACTTTCTTGAAATATGATCCTATTTGTTTTTGCATCATTTTTGGAATTTTATATCCAAATTTAGATTCCAATATGAAGGCTATTCCTCCTTTTCCTGATTGAGAATTTATACGTATAATTGGTTCATATTGTCTATTTAAATCTTTTGGATTTATTGGAAGATAAGGAACTTCCCAATAGTCTTTATCATTTTCTTCTATACTTTTCAATCCTTTTGAAATAGCATCTTGGTGTGATCCAGAAAAAGCTGTAAATACTAATTCTCCTGCATAAGGATGACGTGGAGAAACTTTCATTTTTGTTGACTTTTCATATATTTGTTTTGTTTTATTTATATGAGAAAAATCTAGTTTTGGATCTACTCCAATTACATACATATTCATAGCAATATTTAAAATGTCTGCATTTCCTGTTCTTTCTCCATTACCAAATAATGTACCTTCAACTCTATCAGCTCCGGCTAGAATACCCATTTCTGATGAAGCTACTGCACAACCTCTATCATTATGAGCATGTACAGAAATAACAACATTTTCCCTATTATAGATATTTTCACATACATATTCTATTTGATCTGCAAATACATTTGGCATTGAACATTCTACAGTTGATGGAAGATTTATAATTGGTTTTGTTTTTATTTTTCCATCCAATTCTTTTAACACTTCATTTACAACTTCTATTGCATAATCAATTTCTGTATTTGTAAAAGATTCAGGTGAATATTCAAAATGCCAATTTGTTTCTGGATATTGTTCTACATATTTACAAAACATTTTTACTCCATTTACAGCAATTTGTTTTATTTCTTCTTTTGATTTTCTAAAAACTACATCTCTTTGAACTTTAGATGTTGAATTATATAAATGTAATATTGCATTTTTACATCCTTTTAAAGCTTCAAATGTTTTTTTAATTATTTCTTCTCTAGCTTGTGTTAGAACTTGAATTGTAACATCATCTGGTATTTTATTATTTTCTATTAAATATCGTGTGAATTTATATTCTGTATCACTTGCTGCTGGAAACCCTATTTCTATCTCTTTAAATCCTATAGATACTAAATATTCAAAAAAAGAAATTTTTTCTTCAAGATTCATAGGATTTGCAAGAGCTTGATTCCCATCTCTTAAATCTACACTACACCATATTGGAGCTTTAACTATTTCTTTATCTGCCCATTGTCTTTTACTTGGTTTTTTCCAATCATATAATTTTTTATAACTTTCATAATTTTTCATTTTAACCATTCCTTCCTTTTAATTACTATTTAAAAATTTATAAAATAATAACAACAAAAAACTCTATATACATCTAAAAAAGATAATATAGAGTCTATTTTAAAAATATAATATTCTTATTGCACTTAAAAATTACAGGACTTCATTTTTTCTATCGCAAATAGACTCTATATCATTTAATAATAGAGCTATTTGTAAGAGATTTAATTCAGAAATTTTTCTTACGTATTCCATTTTTTCTCCTTTCATGAATAAAATTTTAATGACTACAAAAAATCAAAAAAGCCTTGCAAAAAAATCGTTAAGACTCCTTTACAAGACTTATTATTAGTTTAGTCGTTCAAGTGTAAGTAATTAAATTACCCTATGCCGCTCACATAATGCTTAGACATACTCTTAATTTATAAATAGTATAATAGTTTTTATTAAAAAAGTCAAGAGTATAATTTAAGTTAATTATTTAATAAATAATTTTTAATCTCTTCTAATGCTTTTCTTCTAGGACTTATTAAATATTTTTCTTCACTAGTTATTTCAGCTAAAGTTTTTCCATTATCTAGCATAAATATTTCATCAAATCCAAATCCATTTTCTCCTATAACTTCTTCTGTCAAAATACCATCTAAAGTACTTTCTACTACTTTTTTTGTTTCTTTATTTGCAATTGCAATAGCTGTAGTATAATGACATGTTCTTAAATTAAATGGTACTCCTTTCATTTTTTCCAATAAAGCTAAATTTTTTATGTGATCATTAGCATCCATCCATCTTTGTGTATGAACTCCTGGAAATCCATCTAATGCATCTATACTAATTCCACTATCATCTCCTAAACATATGATATTTTCATCTATTTGATTAACTAATTCTGTTACTTTTTGTAAAGCATTTTCAGAAAATGTTTTTCCATCTTCATTTACTTCTAAGGTTTTATTAATTTTTTCTTCATATTCTTTTAATGTTATTATATTAAAATTCTCGAAAATATCTTTTATTTCTCTAATTTTACCTTTATTGTTTGAAGCAACTAAAATTGAAGCATTTTTTCTCATCATAAACTCTCCTTTTATAAAGTTGTAATATTATCCTCTACCTTCATCATCAGTAGATGGTTCATCATCTGCTAATCGTGTTTGTAAATATTGTTTTTCTTTCTTTTCAATATTTTCCATTCCACCATCCTTGCTTTTAATAGCATTTTGATATGCAGTACTAGATACTTCTTTCATTTTACTTTCAGGTCTAGGAGTAAATTCTAAATTTATTTCATCCCATTCTTCTCTATTTATCTCTTTTTCTTTCAAATCTTCTCCAAATATAGCTACTATTTCTTTTTTATCTAAAGTTTCATTTGGAAATTGTTCATGGAATTTATTTATAACATCTTCTAACACATCTGTTCTAGTAGAATCTACATCCATGTAAAGAACTTCTTGGACTTTTTTAAGAGATTTTAATACTTTTGCCCTTTCTGTAGTATTTTGCATTGGTGTTTTATGCTTATGCTTTTCTATTCTTTCATCAGTTTTTAATACGACATATAAGTTATCACATAATTCACTAGATAATTCAATATTTTCATTATGTCCAGCATGAAAAACATCAAAACTTCCTATTATAAATCCAAGTTTATATTTTTTTGGCTCTTCTTCTTTATTTTTTCTTTCTAAATATTCATTTAAAGCTTTATTTTTTATATTTTCAACTTCTTCTTGATCTTTACTATTTACTTCAAATACAAAATCTACACCTTCTAATCCAGAAGCTATTTCTTTTCTATGTTCAAGACTTTTATATGGTTTTGTGAAAAAATTTTCTTCACAGTATTCTGTTGTGTAAACACCTACTCCAACTGGTTTGTCATTCTTCATTCTTGTTTCTTTTATAGCTTTTCTTATATCTTTAACAATAAAATCAAATATACCTGTTATTATATTAGAACTATTATCTTTACTCATTTCAACCTCCTTAATTACTCAAAAAACTTAAGAGTTTCTTTTTTTACAATTTCTTTTATTTTTTCTTTATCATTTGTATCTACAGGAAATACAAATTTTACTCCTTCTATGTTTTTTGCTACTTCAATTCGTTTTTCTAAACTGTTCAATGGTGCTGTTCTAAAATTTTCTATTACTACTTCATCTGTATAAACACCTATTCCATATATTTGACAATTATCTATTTCATTTTTTATTTTTTCTAAACTGACTTGTGATAAATTATCAAATATTCCTATACAAAAATCGACTTTCTTTTTTTCCATCTTTACCTCCTTAATAGATTAGTTTTAATTATGAAATAATTATACCATATTAAATTTTTAACTACAAGAAATATAAAATTTATAATATATTTATATTAGAGATTTTATGATATAATATGAAAAGGAGGTGTGTAAAATGGAAAGAGAAAATGTTTTAGATGATGTTGTATATCCATTATCAAAAAAATATGAAATAATTCAATGGATAACTTTAAGCATTTTAATATTTTTAGTTCCAATGATAGTTCCTCAATTATTAAGCACTCTATTTGGAACAAATAGTTGGATTGCAACACATTCTCAATATGTTGTTGGAGTAATTGTAAATACGGTATTAATAACTACTGCAATAAATGTAAAAGGATTCAAACAAATTGCTGGTTTAATTACATTACCAAGTATCTCAGCTATTGGTAGTGGATTGATTTTTAAATCTGCAAGCATCTTTACAGTATATATGATCCCTGCAATATGGGCAGGAAATTTTTTGTTTGTTTATTTATATAGAAAATTATTTGTAAAAAATAAAACAAATTATATTTTAACTTCAATAATTTCAATATTATCAAAAGCAGCAGTAATCTACGTATTTTTCAGACTTCTTGCATTGCTTTTAACTATTCCTAATCCTATGTTTACAGCTCTTAATTTATCTATGGGAATAAATCAAATTGTTACTGCAACAATAGCATCAATTATAGGTTTTGGAATTTATCAAGGATATAAAAAAGAGAGTTAGATTTTTTAATCTAATTCTCTTTTTAGTTATAATTGATCTGCAATATCATATATTAATTTTTCAGTTTTTTCCCATCCTAAACATGGATCTGTTACTGATTTTCCATAAACATGATCTTCTATACTTTGACATCCATCTTCTATATAAGATTCAATCATAAGTCCTTTTATCATTTTATTTATATCATTGCTGTGACGCATTGCATGTAAAACTTCTTTTGAAATTCTAACTTGCTCTAAGTATTTTTTTCCACTATTACAATGATTAGTATCTACTATAACTGCTGGATTTTTATATTCTTTTGTACAATATAAATCATGTAGAAAAATCAAATCTTCGTAATGATAATTTGTATGATTTTGACCATATTTATCTACACTTCCTCTTAATATAGCATGTGCTAAATCATTTCCTTTTGACTCTACTTCCCAACCTCTATATTGGAATGTATGTTGACTTTGTGCTGCTTTTATTGAATTTAACATTATCGTAAGATCTCCACTTGTGGGATTTTTCATTCCTACTGGAACTTTAATTCCTGAAGATAATAAACGATGTCCTTGATTTTCAACTGAACGAGCTCCAACAGCTACATATGATAAAAGATCTGATAAATATCTGTAATTTTCCGGGTATAACATTTCGTCTGCTGTACAAAAACCAGTTTCTTCTATTGCTCTTTTATGTAATAAACGAATTGCTTTTATTCCTTCACACATATTAGGCTCTTTATCTGGATCTGGTTGATGCATCATACCTTTATATCCTACACCTACAGTTCTTGGCTTTCCGGTATATATTCTTGGTATTATTATTATTTTATCTTTTACCTTTTCTTGAACTGGAACAAGTCTAGCTATATAATCCATTACTGGCTCTGGTCTATCTGCTGAACAAGGACCTATAATTAAAATAAATTTATTACTATTTCCTCTAAATATATCTGATATTTCTTTATCAATTCTTTGTTTTATTTTTTCACCTTCTTCTGAAAGTGGCATCTCTTTTTTTAATTCTGGTGGCTCTGGTAATTTTCTTTTGAAAATAATATTTTTGTTTTTTTCCATTGTTTCTCTCCCCTATTCTGTTTTAATAAATTGTCCCATTATCTTTTTCATATTGTTTCATTGTTTCTATACATGTTTCTCTATCCATTTGTTTTAGAGTTATCATGTCATTGTTTCCTTTTATAAATTCATATATATCATCATCTCTAAACCCTATATCTGCTGCATCTTTTCTTGTGCAACCAAAATAGACTTCTTTAATATTTGCCCAAATTATAGCAGATAAACACATAGGACATGGCTCACAAGAAGTATACAATATATATCCAGAAAGGTCATTTGTATTTAATGTCTTACAAGCCTCTCTTATAGCAACTATCTCTGCATGAGCTGTTGGATCTTTGCTTTTTATAACTTTATTATTTCCGTTTGATATTATATTTCCTTTTTTATCAACTATTACTGCTCCAAATGGTCCTCCTTCATGATTAGCAATTCCTTTATCAGCATTTTCTTTTGCTTTTTCCATATATTTATTCATATTATGACCTCCTTTGATTGTTTATTTCATTAAGATTTTTCCTTCTATATTTGAATTTAATAAACTTATAAATCTTTGTGCATCTTCATTAGTACCAACAATTGTTCCATAATGAATTGGTATAGCTATTTTAGGCTCAATTTCGTTTATAAATTCTGCTGCTTCATCACATGTCATAGTATATGTTCCACCAACCGGAACAAATGCTATGTCACATTTTACTTTTTTATTATCTTCATTAGCATCTGTATCTCCTGAAATATAATAATTAATATTTTCTATATTTATAATATAACCTACCCAACCATTTGATTTAGGGTGAAATTGTTTATTTATATTATAAGCTGGAACTGTTTTAAACTCTATTCCTTTTGAATCATAGTTCTTATTAGGCTCTACTGAAACTATATTTTCTTCTTTAAAGCCATCTCTTATTATTGTATTTAATAAATCTTTTGGAGCTATAATTACTGTATCTTCTTTTTTTATTTTCTCTATATCTTCTGGTGAATAATGATCAAAATGGCTATGAGTTATAAATATTAAGTCTGCATCATTATAATTTTTAGATATTCTAAATGGATCTATATAAATTACTTTTTCCTTTTCTATACGAATACTACTATGATATAAAACTTCGATATTTTCTAACATATTAATTTCTCCTTACATTTTAAATTAGAATTTTAAGTTTTCTAAAACTTTTATGGCTCTTCATCTTCTTCATCACTTGAAGATGAACTTGATGTATTAGTTGAAGTGTTTTTTGATGCTGAATTGCTTTGCGATGAACTATTTGTATTAGTTTGATTCTGAGTTGCATTAGATGAAGAATTTGTATTTGTAGTCTTATTAGTATTTTGATTTGTATTTGTATTTGAATTGTTATTAGTATTTGTTGAAGAACTATTTTTGTTTACTGCATTTGTTCCAGTTGAAGTATTTGTATTTTCTTCTTCATTTATTTCTTCATACACTTCTTCTTTTGGTGGTGTTGTTGGTTGTGGCTCTTCTTCATCTATATCAACTGAAATTCCTGGTATCGTTCCTTCTGTTGAATTGTTTCCTTCACCTTTTGTTTTCAATTTTTCTCCAGTATGCATATCACATACACCTGGAACAGTAAGCCATAAGAAATTTTCAGTATATGTATGTTTACAACCTGTTTTTGCAACTTTGCCTGAATCTGCACATATTACAACACTTGTTACTCCTGTTGGCTTTTCAAAAGTTGCACTTTTTAGTCCTGCATGAATTCTTGCCATAACATTTGCCCATATCAAACCTGCTGGATTTCTTTTATTAAATTCAACTGTTTCATTTTGGTCATATCCAAACCAAGTAACAGCTGTATAATAAGGTGTAAAACCACATAACCATCTATCATAATTTTCATCTGTTGTTCCTGTTTTTGCAGCGACATCAACTCCTGAAATTTTACAATATCTAGCTGTACCATTTGTTCCTTCAACAGGTTGTTTCAACAAGTCTTTTAAAACATATGCTACTTGCTTTGAAAAGACTTTCCTTGTTTTTTGCTTTGCTTTTACAACTGTTTTTCCGCTAGGTTTGTCTATTTTTGTATAAAAAGTTGGCTCTATATATTTACCATCATTTGCTATTGTACTATATGCTCCTGCCATTTCTAATGGACTAATTCCTTTATCTAATCCACCTAATGAAAGTGGTAATCCTTTGTCTTTTTTTGTTAATGTTGTTATTCCCATTTTTTTCATATAGCTTATTGCTGTACTTGGTCCTATTTCTTGCATTATTTCTACAAATGGAATATTTTGAGAAGACTCTACTGCTCTTCTAACAGTTATTTTTCCAAGAGGAGCATTATAATCAACTGGGTGATAGCCTTTATCAAAATCTTTTTCTGTATCATCATAAATAGAAGCTGCTGTAATTTTTCTTTTATTAATAGCTGGAGCTAGTATTGCTAATGGTTTTGATGAAGACCCTGTTTGTCTAGTAGTTTGAGTAGCTCTATTAAATATTCTAGATTTTGTTTTCTTACCTAGTCCTCCACAACAAGCTATAACATTTCCTGTTTTATGATCCATTATTACCATAGCAGATTGTGATGAATCATTTCCTTTTTTAGAGGCAACTTGATATTTACTTTTTTCAAATTCTATTTCAGTTTGTTTTTGTATGTTTGAATTTTGAGTACTATAAACCGTAAGTCCTGCTAGTTCTAAATAATTTTCAGCAAAAGTTTCTGAAATATTAAACTTATTTGCAACATCTTCTATAACTTCTGGAATTAAAGCATCTGTATGATATGAATAAACTGCATTGCTTTCTATAAAACTTCCTTTATTGAAGTTTAAACCATCTTCTACTTGAGATGTAGCTTTAGAACACTCATCTTCGTTTATATATCCTAACTCTTTCATTTTTTCAAGAACAGTTATTGTTCTCTTTTTTATTTTTTCTGAATTATCTTTGTCTGAAAATGGATTATATGAATTAGGTGAATTATTTATCCCTGCTAAAAAGGCACATTCTGCTAATGATAAATCTGATGCTGATTTATTAAAATAATAATTTGCTCCTCCACCTACTCCATAAACATTTGGACCTACATAAATTGCATTTAAATATCCTTCTAATATTTGCTCTTTTGATACAGCTGTTTCTAATTGCCATGCTTTCCACCATTCTTTAATCTTTCTTGTTATACTGTCTGTAGAATCTCCTGTAAGGTTTTTAACTAATTGCTGTGTAATCGTGCTTCCTCCATATGAAGAAGAGCCAAAATGAAATACATATGATAAGATAGCTGAAGCAGTTCTTTTTATATCAACTCCATGATGCTTATAAAAACGTTCATCTTCTATTGCTACATAGGCATTTACCAAATTTTTTGGCATATTTTCAAATGAAACTCTTCTTTTATCTTTTTCTTCTCCAAGAGTAGCTATAACATTTCCTTCTGTATCTACTACAACAGAATGTTTATTTAATAGCATATCTTTAGCAAGTGTTTTCCATTTATGTGCAGACACTCCTAAAATAACTCCTAATAGTATAACAAATATCAATAAAGCAGTTATTGATATTTTAACTATTTTTCTTTTTGTATTTTCATTTATGTTTATTTTTTTATTTTTCTTAACTTTTTTATCTTTAATTCTTTTACCTTTTTTAAAAATCATTATCTCACTTTCCTTTTTAATGTATTTAGTATATCACATTTTTTTATAAAATCAAATTTATTAAAAACTTTGATTTTCTTAATTACTTATTAGAATTTTTTTAATAAATATTGTTGATATAAATTACATTATGATATATAATGTAAAAGAATTACTAAAGAAATCAGGAGGGTAAAAAATGTTTGTATATAATTTCAAGGAGTGGAAACTACCTGATATATCTAGATTAAAGACAAACATAGATACGGAATTACTAATGCTAGACAATCAAATAAATAATACAAACGAAAATGAAGAGCAAGTATATAAATGCTTTATTAATTTATCTGCGCAAAAATATTTTAATTTTGAAAACGCTTCTCTTTTAAGTGATTTTAATAATTCTTTTTCTTTAATATCTGAAATGTCTGATGAACTAAACTTTTTAAAAAGTAAATTACAACCTATTAAAAAGTTAGTATCTGAAACAGATTTTGAAAATGATTTTGATCAAAATAAATTTTTGGTAGATTTACAAAATTTATTAGAAGATTATTATAACTATAAATATACTATTCAACATTATATATTTGATGAACAAACTAAATTATATAGTTTAACTAATTCTTTAGTTAAAAATGATGAAAATGTTAAAAATTATGATATTAAAAAAGAAGAAATAAAAGTATTGCCTAAAATACAAGAAGCTAAACCAAACAATAAAAAAGTGACTGTAACTCCTGATGTAACTAAAATTGATAAAAAAGTTGAAAATAAAAATTCAAATAAAGCTAATATAGATAATAATGTAAAAAAAGAAGAAAACAAAAAAACTATAGTTAATAATGCAACAGAAGAAACAAAAAATGAAAATAATATAGAAAAACCTTTGAAACCTAAAAAAGAGCTAGAACAAAATGAACAAATTAAAAAGGCTTTATTTGGAGACGAAAATGTAAATTTAAACAAAAATAATTTTAATAATAACGATACTAATCTTGAAGATAACCACTTATTACTTATCTCTGAAAAAGAAAACAAGGTATATCTTCCCTATTTTGCAACTGACTTACAACAAAATTTACTAATGTCAGATTATGAAACTTATGAAGAGCTTATAGAAAATGATTATGTTTTCCCTCTTCAAAAGTATAAAAGTCCAATTATATCTAGATTTAAAGAAGGATTTAAATTAATGCATGATAAAGAACATGAATCTTTCAGGACTTCACTAAAATTTGGTTTAAAATTAATGAAAAATTATAAATTACACCCTGCTGTTATTACTGCATGTAGAAATGTTGAGGAATTAAATAGTTTTCTTGATTGTTTAGATCAAAATACTTTAAGTACTTTTGATATTTTCGACATAAAATTTGATATAGTTCCTACAGTAAAATAATTGGAGTAAAAATAATGATAAAACCTGAAAATAACCCTGATTTTTTAAATTCTTTTCTTGATTATACTACTACAATTTTAAATAAATCACCTAATACAGTAAAAGAATATAATTATGATATATATATGTTTTTAAGATTTTTAAAAATACGCTTTCATATGACAGATGAACAGGATTTTCAAAAAATACCTGTTCAAGACTTTACAATAGAAGCTTTAAAAAAAGTAAAATTAGATGATATTCATGCCTTTTTAGCATACTTAACTAATAATTATCATAGCAAAGCTTCTACACGTGCACGTAAAGTTTCAAGTCTTCGCGTATTTTTTAATTATCTAACTCAAAAAGCTGAATTATTACAAATCAACCCTGCTCAAAACTTAGAAACACCAAAACTTGATAAACGTTTGCCTAAATATTTATCATTAGAAGATAGTAAAAAATTACTTAATGTTACAGCTAATCCAGATAATAGAAATGAAAAAAGAGATTTTGCAATTATTACTCTTTTCTTAAATTGTGGTATGCGTCTTTCTGAATTAGTTGGAATTAACATACCAGACATAAATTTCAGTGATTGCAAAATGACTGTTATAGGTAAAGGTAATAAGGAAAGAACTATTTATTTAAATAAAGCTTGTATAAAAGCAATAAATGAATATTTAGAAGTTCGACCTAAAGAAAATATTAAGCCAACTAAAAATTCAAAAAATGCTTTATTCTTAAGTGAACGCTTAGAAAGAATTAGTAATAGAACAGTTCAATATATTGTAGACAGAGAATTAAGACTTGCAGGTTTAGATACTAAAAAATATTCTGTTCATAAATTAAGACATACAGCAGCAACTCTTATGTATCAATATGGAAATGTTGACATTAGAGCTTTACAAGAACTTTTAGGTCATAAAAACATTTCTACAACAGAAATTTATACACATGTAAATAATGATCAAGTTAGAGATGCTGTTGAGAGAAATCCTTTGGCAGATGAATAAAATTTATAAGAGCTATTTTAGCATTTTATACTAAAATAGCTCTATTTTTAATCTCCTGAATATTCATACCCATGCCATTGATCATTAAATTCATTATTACCATTTACATCAAATCTAAACTTATCTCCTTTATACGGAGTAAATTCTATATAATTTGAATATTCTCCTGGATAACCTGTTGGTTGATTTAACTTAACTTCATAAGTACCATCATCATCTAGTCCTGAATCATCTGAACTTTCTGTTGCTCTGAAATTAGTTTTTACATGAAATTTTCCATCTTCTTTAAGTATTATAGTTCCAGATAAATTTACTCCTTCTTCATCTACCATTGAAAATGTATATTTTCCATATTTTAAAGTATATTTTCCGACTTGTAATACTTTTGATTTTTCTTCTTCAGCTTTTTTTGCTGTTTCCTCTTCTTCTTTTTTCTTTTTTTCTTCTTCCTCAGCTTTTTTTATTTCTTCTCTTTTAGTTTCTAATTTTGATATAGCTTCTTCAGTTTGAGATTTTACTTCTTCTGTAATTATTTTTTCTTCAGGTTTATATGTTTCAACAGCTCCTTTTACTGATTCTCTTAAAGCTTTTTCTTTTACTGTAGAATTTAAATCTATACTTATCCTATTATCTTCTATTTCAGGAACTACAAATGTTTCTTCAAATTTTGAAATTGTAGGAGTTGTTTCTTCTCCTTCTGTAGTATTATCTACTTTTATTTCCTCTTCTGTAAAAGTATATTCTGCAGCTTGTTGTTCATCTGTTTTATTATCTATAGTCTTATATGAATGATTGTTTCCTTCTACTATATGTACATACCAAATATATTGTTTTAATTCTATATTGTATAATAATTCTAATGTAGAAGGTTGTTTATATTCCATAAAAGATACTGCATCATTATCATCAATATAATATATATTTACATATTCTGTTCCATCTAAATTATATGTCATTTCCATTTTTGGTGGCTCATTTTCGGTTGTTTCTATAAATTGTATTTTTGTATCTTTCATATTATTAGGCATTCCATAAGTTTTATTTTTATCTGCTTGTGTGTTTGATACTACCTCTTTTAAATAAGCATAATATTTGTCTCCCCAAGCTGTACCAACTGTTTTATTCTTTTCATAATTTTGATAGATATAATATCCACCTACTCCTCCTATAATTAAAACTGCAATTACCAATATAGTTATAATTACTCTTAGTTTCTTATTAACTTTCTTCTCTTTCATTTACAAATCCCCTTTACTATTTTTATGAATGTATTATATCAAAAGAATATAATCTTGTGAATATTTTATGAGTTTTTATTACATAAAAAATAGTCTCACATTTTATATGAGACTACTTTTATTTATTTTCATACATAAAATAATGTAATAATGCTATGGTTGTACTTGCATCTAAAATTTCATTAGTATCTAACATTCTTTTTAGATCACTAAGTTTTACTTTTACGACTTTTATATCTTCTGTATCATCTAAATGTCTATGTGTTTTTATTAAATCTCTAGCTAAGAAAATTAAAGAGCGTTCATTAGAATAACCTATTGATGGATATTCATATCTCATTAATTTTATAGTTTGAGCTCTATATCCAGTTTCTTCTTCTAATTCGCGAATTGCTCCATCTTCTGATTTTTCTCCTGGCTCTATCATTCCTGCTGGTAGTGATAGAATAATTTTTCCTATTGGTGTACGAGGCTCTTGGACCATAAGGACTTCATCATTTTCATCAATTGCCAATATAATAGCTGCATCTCCAGCTAACACATGCTCTCTATGAACTTTTTTATTATCTCTTTTATTATAATATGTTAACTCTTCTACAACAATTCTTGTTCCTTTATATACCTTTTTTTTATCAAGCAATTTGTAATCTAATTCTTTAAAATAATTACTCATTGTATACCCCCTACTCTGTTCATTATAACATATTTTTCTACAGTTGCAAGTTTTTTTATTATAAAATCAAAGTTATTTATATTTATAATAATATTGGACTTATTTGTTCCTCATCTAAAGCATACTCTATTGTTTTTATTAAATAATCAAAGTCATATACAATGGATCTAGGTTTAGTAATTGGATTGTCTTGTTTAAAAGGTACAAAATAATAGTGTTTTCTTATAAGCAATTTACCTATATTTACAAGATTAGCTCCTAGTCCATTGTTAGTAGAAGTAGCTATAACAACAGGTCTATCATTACGAAGATGTGATTTAACTGCCATTGTACTTGGTCCATCAATAATATCATTTGCAAGTTTTGCCATTGTATTTCCTGAACATGGTGCAACAACCATTATGTCAGTTAATTTTTTTGGTCCTATTGGTTCTGCTTCTTGAATTGTATGAATAATCTTTTTACCTGTTATTTCTTCTACTTCATTTATGAAATCCTGTGCTTTACCAAACTTTGTATCTAATTTATAACTGTTATATGACATTATAGGTAAAATATCAGCACCTTTTTTTATTAACTCTTTTATTTTAGGTATTGTTTTACTAAATGTACAAAAAGATCCTGTTAATACAAAACCTATCTTTTTTCCTTTTACTTCCAAATTTGATAATTCCCTCCTTTCATAGCTTTATATATTATAATATGAAGTTATGTAAATTTTGGTATAATCAAATTAGATAAAAAAGAACAACTGATTTTATATCAGTTGTTTATTGGCTAATTCTTGCTTTGTATTTCTTTTTCATATGCTCTCTTGCAGCTATATCATATAGAATATATAGTGATATTATAAATGTTAATACAAGTCCCATTCCTCTTGGAGTTTTAACATAAGTAATTAGTTCTCCTAAAAATGGTATACTAAATAAATATTTACCTTGAATTCTAGATATCTCTACTAACTCTTTATCATTTGCTTTATTGTTATCACCTTTTGTTTCATAAAAATTTTGTCCATTCATATTTATTACGCCTACTACTCTGTGTGTTATTATTATATTATTTTCTTTGTCTTTATATGAAATGATATCTCCTTCTTTTATTTCATTTTCATCTACCTTTTTAGTTATTATTATGTTGTTTGTTTGTATCTTAGGCTCCATGCTTCCTGAAACAATTATAAATGGTGTAAATCCAAAAAAGTCTGGTATTTTATCTCTATTAACTTCTGATTCTGTAATTAAAGTTATATTTATTACAATAATAAGCAAAGCTATTGTAATAATAACCCACTTTAAAATTTTAAATATTTTTATTAACATTTATTATTTTCCTTCTTTTATTTTTGGTTTTCTGATGCTGTATTGTATATCTTCTTTAGTATATTCTTCAGGCTTTATTCCAACCCTTCCTCTCATATAATCTAAAATTAATACTACAGCTATCGTTGATAAGCATCCTATTATTATAAATGTATTTGCTGTTGTTGTTATTCTTAATAACAATGAACATATAAAAGTGAAAATTGCTGTTGCTAAATTTGCTGTTAAATTTTTGAAAGCAGATATTTTTGAACGTATCTTTTTATTTGTAAAGTTATTTAAATATCTTGATATTAATCCCATATATGGTCCTCTAATACTTTGTTGTATAAAATATAAAATTACAATCAATATTAAAGATGATGTTGATAAAGGATCTTTTCCTATAAATCCTATCAGTATACATGAAAATGCTACTGGTAATGATAATACTGTTAATGTTTTATTTTTTAATGCTTTTTGTATTTTAGCTTGATAACGTGCTAGTAATCCAGCTCCTATTTGTAATACTGCAAAGATTATACCAAACCATGCTTCTGGTACTTTCATTTCTTTTAACATACTACTTCTTAAATTTACTACACCTATAAGAATTCCTGTGAATATTGCATTAAATATAAATAAACATTTTACACGTTCTGATTTTCTAAAAAATTCAAATGAATCTTTTAATTGTTCTTTATACTTTTTAAATGTTAGTACTTCTACTTTTTGTTCTTTTTCATTTACTGTTGTATGGTTAAATTTAAATGTAAGTATTGTTGATAAAACACATGTTATAAAACATAATACCATTGGGATATAACCATTTATAGCAAAAGTTAGTCCTGCTATTATAGATGAAATCCCATCAAAATAAAAGAAATTTGAAGAAGCTTTTGCTTCTATTTTTGAAAACAAATTTCCTCTTTTTACATGTACTGGTAATGATTCATATAATATGTTATTTTCACATAATCCTTTTATTGAAAATCCTAAGGCATATATAAATTGAATTATTAGTAGTGAATAATAACTCTTCATAAATATCATTGCCAAAATACTTATAGAATATAAGAAATTTCCTATTATTAAACAATTTCTTTTTCCTAATCTATCTACAAACCATGTAACTGGTATTTGCCAAAATGTATTTGCTAAAGTATAGAAAGTATCTGCAAACAAAGCTTGTGAAGCGCTAAACCCTTTTACTTGTGTTAAAAACAAGAAAATTATTGGGTAATAGAATAATAAGTCCCATGATATCATTTTATAAAATGGAAACATTCTTACATTTTTCTTTTTTCTTTTTATTGCTTTTCGCTTTTTTTGATACTCTTTTCCTTTGTTCATTTCTTCCTCTCTTTTTCTTTACAGTATAATAACAAAATATTTAATTAATTTCAATAATAAATTTTATATTTCTACATAAACTAACTAAAAAGCTTATGTATTGGAGTAATATTATGAATCAAATTATTTATATAAAAGACGATATAGCAACAGAGAATATAAAAAAGAAAAAATCAGCATTTAGGGCACAATTTTTCTTTTCTATTATTTTTCTTTTTATTTTTATTTGTAGTTTTATTTATTTTCGTTATAATAACCAACACTCTTCTGATAATTATAGTTCCCAATTAGCTAATAATTATAAGATATACCGTTTATATGCAAATACTTCACAAGAGCAAGAAGCTCCTCAGTCTTCTATTATTGGGACTATAGAAATTCCAAAAATACAAGTTTCTTATCCCATACTATCTACCTTAGATGAAAGACTTTTGCGAATTGCTCCTTGTCGCTTTTTAGGAGATATTTCTGATAGTAGTAATTTATGCATTGCTGGTCATAATTATGATAATGATAAATTTTTTAGTAATATTCGTTATTTAGAAAAAAATGACGAAATTATTATTACAAATAACAATAATTTTATTTACGACTTTATTGTATTTGATAATTACGAAGTAATTTCTTCTGATTTATCTCCTATATATGAAGTTACAAATAAATATAAAAAAGAATTAACTTTAGTTACTTGTAATAATCAAAATAATAAAAGAATTATTGTTAAAGCTAGGTTAAAATAATAATAATTATTAACTTTTATTTTTTATGTAGTTCCATGAGTCCCTACACATATCTTCTAATGTTTTCTCTGCTTTCCATCCTAATTCTTTTTCTGCCTTATTAGGATTTGCAAAGAATATTGGTAAATCTCCTGGTCTACGCTCTACTATTTCATATGGTACATCTATATTATTTACCTTTTTGAATGTTTCAATCATTTCTAATACTGTATATGCAGTTCCAGTACCTAAATTATATGTAAATACTCCTGATTTTTCTTTATCTAATTTTTCTAATGCTTTTATATGTCCTTTTGCTAAGTCTACAACATGCAAATAATCTCTTGCTCCTGTTCCATCTTTTGTTCCTTTGTAATCATTTCCAAATACATTTAAATGGTCTAGTTCTTTGTTGGCTACTTTCATTATAAAAGGCATTAGATTATTTGGGATACCTTTTGGCTCTTCTCCTATTAAACCACTTTCATGTGCACCGACAGGATTAAAGTATCTTAAAATTCCTATATCCCAACTATTATCAGAAACATAAATGTCTTCTAAAATTTGTTCTATCATACATTTTGTTGTTCCATATGGGTTTGTTGTTTTCCCTCTTCCCATTTCTTCTATATATTCTGGAGTTCCAGGATCACCATATATAGTTGCTGATGAACTGAAAACAATTTTCTTTACATTATATTTTTTCATTACTTCAAATAATACAATAGCTCCTGAAACATTATTTCTATAATATTTTAAAGGCTCTTTTACTGATTCTCCAACTGCTTTATATCCTGCAAAGTTTATTACTGAATCTATTTTATTTTCTTTAAATACTTTTTCTAACTCTTTTTCATCTGAAAAATCTATTTTATAGAATTTAAAATCTTTTCCTGTTATTTTTTTTATGTTTTCTAAAACCTCTGGTTTACTATTTACAAAATTATCGATTATTATAATTTCTTTTCCAGAGTTTAATAATTCTACTGCAGTATGGCTTCCTATGTATCCTGCTCCTCCTGGTAATAAAACAGACATAGCACGTCCTCCTTATTTTATTATTCTTACTAATTTATTTATCCATGGCTTAGCAATATCAAAATTTATATTTAAATTGTTGTTTCTTCCTGTTCCCATTTCAATATTTGGTTTTGTTTTTCCGTGATAATCACTTCCACCAGATTTATACAAATTGTTTGTTTCACAAAATCCTATAATTTCTTGTGTTTGTTCTTTTGAAAATTTTGAATAATAGCATTCATATCCTGCAATTTCATAGTTATCTTTTAGTTTTTTTACTTCTTCTTGAATTGTTTTTGAATATTGATAAATATGTGGTACAAATACCAATCCTTTTGCTTTTTTGATTAAATTAACTACTTCTTCAACTGTTGGTACTCCTTTTGTAACATCAATATAAAAATTACTTTCAGGGTTTGAAATTTCTTTTCTATAAAATTCCATAGGATCTTCCCACCCTAATTCAGATATAAAAAACTTTTTATTTTCTGGGCATTTTTTTATTTCTTCATGTATGTATACACTCGAATATTTATATTTTTCTTTGTCATATTCCATTGTAAGATTATTTTTAAATTTCACACCTAAATCTTCACATATTCTTTTTAGTCTATTAAATTCACTTTCTGATTTTCCTTTTGTTGAGGTTTCATACATTTTTTTAGCTTCTTTATTGATTATTTTAGTATCTACATCATAACCTAATAATTCAATTGAAACTCCTGATATTTTTGTAGTTAATTCTACTCCTTTTATTATAGCTCCTGTATAATATTTTTTTATATCTATTTTTTCTAATTCATCATAAGCTTTACAGTTATTGTGATCTGTAATTGATATTATTTCTAATTGTTTTTTTTGAGCTTTTTTCAATAAATCAATTACACTATCTGTTCCATCTGAATAATTTGTATGCATATGTAAATCTATCATTCTCGTTTCCATTCCTCTTTATTTATTTCTTTTTTATTTCAGCTCCCTCTTTAGTGTCTTTTATAATATAGCCTTTTTCTTGTATTAAATCTCTTAATTCATCTGACTTTTCCCAATTTTTATTTTCTCTAGCTTTTTTTCTTTCTTCTACTAGTTCCAATATTTCTTCTGGTATTTCTATGTTTTCTGGCTTATAATTTTTTAAATCAAATCCTAATACTTTATCAAATTCTAAAATCAATTCAGCTAATTGTTTAGATTTATTAGGATTTTTTACAACATCCCATACAACACTCATTGCTACTGGCATATTTAAATCATCATTTATAGCCTCTAAAAATCTTTCTTTATAATCATTTATTGTTTCTTCATTTATTGTTTCTGTTCCATCAAGATGTTTTAGATATCCTTCTCTTAATCTTGAAAGTGATGTTTTAGCTGCTTCCATTGCTTTAAAAGTAAAGTTTATTTTATTTCTATAATGTGATGAAAAATTAAACATTTTATATACATATGGCTCAAAACCTTTTTCTTTTAAATCATCCAAAGTGTATAAGTTTCGTAGACTTTTTGACATTTTTTTACTATCTACTTGTAAAAATTCTACATGCATCCAATAATGTGCTGGGATCTTTCCACAGAATCCTTTTGCTTGTGCTATTTCGTTTTCATGGTGTATTGGAATATGATCTACTCCACCTGTGTGTATATCAAATTCTTCTCCTAAATATTTATGTCCCATTGCAGAACATTCTAAATGCCACCCTGGATAGCATTTTCCCCAAAAAGTATCCCATTTCATCAAATGATTTTCAGGTGCTTTAATCCATAATGCAAAATCATTTTGATTTTTCTTATTAGGATCTATATTGATTCTTGCTTCAGTATTTTTTTCGTCTATATTTTTATTAGATAATACTCCATATTTATCTAGTTTTGATGTATCAAAATATATTGTATCTTCTGTTTCATATGTATAACCATTTGCTATTATTTGTTGTACATATTCTTCCATACATTTAATATGCTCTGTTGCTTTTGATATAATTTCAGGCATATCAATATTTAATTTTTTCATATCGCTTAAAAAGGCTTCTGTATAGAATTTAGCTATTTCAAAAGGATCTTTGTGTTCTAATCTTGCAGCTTTCATCATTTTATCTTCGCCTTCATCAGCATCTGAAACAAGATGACCTACATCTGTTATATTCATTACATGTTTCAAGCTATATCCATTATATTTTAAAACTCTGCGAAGATTGTCCATAAAAAGATATGCTCTTAAATTTCCAATATGTGCAAAATAATATACTGTAGGTCCACAAGAATACATTCTCACTTTATTTTCATCTATTGATTTGAATTCTTCTTTTTGTTTTGTTAGTGTACTATATATTTTTAATTTCAATTTTTTCCTCCTTTTACTAATTAAAATATTTGATATTATATACAATTAAGTGGGCGACACTTAAAATGTCGCTCACTATTACTTTATTTCAATTTACTATGTTGCATTCGTAGTATTTGTTTTATTAGATGAATTTTCACTACCTCCACCTGGTTTATCATCTCCTGAGCCTTCTCCTCCAGTAGCTGTATTTGCTGTATTTGTATTTGTTTTATTTGTATTTGTTGTATTCTTTTTTGGCTCTTCTGCTGGTTTTTCTTCTCTGACTGGAGCAGTATGAACATTACATGTACCTGAAACTCGAGTTCCAGAATGAGAAGATCCTCCTAGAGGTTTCCATAATTTCAATTGTTCTTTTTGTATAACACTTCCAAAAATATTTGTTGTTGTTTCTGGACAATATGGAGTAGCTATTAACCCTGTTTCTGCACATAGTGTTTGAGATCCATGTCCTTGACATTTTTCTGGTAAATTATCACTTGTAAATAATTCTGTATATGAATTTGAACATCCACTTGATGCTAAACATCCTGTTGCTCTACATGCTGTTTCTTCTATTATTCCATCTGGTTTCTCAAACTTAGCATTTTCTAATGGTTTATGTACATCTGTCATTACTGCATCCCATATAAGTCCTGCTGGGTTTCCTGCATTATATACAACCTCTTCATTTTCATCATAACCATACCAACAAGCTGCTGAATAGTATGGTGTAAATCCACATAGCCATCTATCGTAATCATTATCTGTTGTTCCTGTTTTAGCTGCTACATCCATTCCTGGCATTGCACAATATGTTGCTGTACCTTTTGATCCGTTAACAGGCTCTTGTAATATTGATTTTGTTATATAAGCATTTTGCTCAGATACTGCTCTTGTTGATTCTTGTTTTGGTGTTAAAACTGTATTTCCATTTGAATCTACTACTTTTGTATAGAATGTAGGAGTTATATGTACACCGTTATTTGCTATTGTTCCATATGCTGAAGCCATTTCTAATGGACTAACTCCATTTTGCTCTCCACCAATTGCTAATGATAAAACTTCATCATCATCATTTAATGATGTTATTCCCATTTTTTCTAAGTATTCTAATGATGTTTCAGGTTTTAACTCTGCCATTATTTTTAATGCTGGTATGTTTTGAGATGTTTCTATAAATTGTCTAATATTTACGATTCCTCTAAAAGAGTTATAGTTTTTAGGAGTATATCCTCCACCAAAATCTGTTGCTGAATCATCATATACAGTTGCTGCTGTTATTACTTTTTCTTCTAGTGCTGGTGCTATTGCTGCTATTGGTTTCATTGATGATCCTGGTTGTTTTGTCATTTGAGTAGCTCTATTCCATCCTCTTGCTTCTGTTTTTTCTCCAAGACCTCCTGCTACTCCAACTACATTTCCTGTTTTATAATCTATAACAGCCATTCCTGATTGTGAGTGTGCATTCTTTTTACCTTTTATTACATATTTATCTTTTAAATATTCTTCTTCTAATCTTGATTGAATTGTTGTATCAACTGTAGAATATATTTTTAATCCACTACCATATACATAGTTCTCAGCTAATTCTTTAGATATTCCACGTTCTTCCATTATTTGATTTACTATTTGTGTTATTGTTGCATCTACATGATAAGAATATATATTATTTGATGTTATTTCTCCTTGTTTAAAGGCAAGTCCAGCATCTACTTCTGCTACTGCTGCATTATATTCTTCTTCATTTTCTATAAATCCTAGTTCTTTCATTTTTGCTAAAACTGTTTTAGTTCTTGTTTTTATTTTTTCTGTATTATCTGTTGTTGTATCATAAGGACTATATCTACTAGGTGAAGTATTGATACCTGCTAAAAAGGCACATTCTGCTAAATCTAAGTCTTTTGCTGTTTTTGAGAAATAATATTCAGCTCCTAATTCAACTCCATGTAAATTATTTCCTCCAACAAACAAAATATTTAAATATAGTTCAAGAATTTGATCTTTTGAAATCATGCGCTCAACTTGATAAGCTTTTGCCCATTCTTTAACTTTTCTCATGATTCCAGCCAATCCACTTCTTTCATCATCTTTAGTTATATTTTTAACTAACTGTTGAGTTATTGTACTTCCTCCATAATTGCCTTTTCCTAATATTGTATTTATAATAGCTCCTGCAGTTCTTTTATAATCTATTCCACTATGTTTATAGAAACGTTCATCTTCGATTGCTACATATGCCTTTGGTAAATAATCTGACATTTCTGACATATTTACGATTTTTCTTTTTTCGTCTCCACTAAGTGTTGTTACTATATTTTCTTTTTGATCAACAATTACTGAATCTGCTGCTGCAATTGTTAACTCTTCTTTTGATATTTCAAAATCGTCACCAAATAAACCAAAGAAAGTTCCTGCTACAATTCCTGCTCCTATTATACATAATAATAAGAATATAATAACAAAACTCTTTGTTATAAGTACTAGTTTAGGATGTTTTCGTTTTTTTACTGTTTTCCTAGTTGAAGTAGTATAACCTCCTTTTGATTGATTAACTTTCTTAGCTGCTGATTCTTGTTTCATTTTCTTTATTGCTTTTGGCTCATCTGCTTCTTGCTTTACTTTTTTTGTATTACGCTTTTTTCTAGTAGTTTCCTTTGCATGTGAGCCTTTATTTTTTCGTCTATTAGTTGGCATAATAATATCCTCCTTGACAATTACATAAATTGACAAACATATTATATTATATTTTTTTAAAAAAATAAAGTTTTTTTCATACTTTTTTATATTCTAGTTTTATTTCCTATAAGGTATTTTATATTAACTTCATCTTTTAATATTTTTTCTCTTAATTTGTTAAAGTTTTGTCTTTCGTATAATTGTGCTTCATATACATCTTTAACGTAATTTTTGTCTATCAATTCTTTATTAAATTCTACTATATTTTCCAAACTTTCATTTTTACATTTTATCTCATAATCATTTATATTTACTCCATTAAATCTTTTTTTATATATTTTAACATTATTAGAAAAGTTAATTATGTTTGCATTTTCATAAATCGAATATTTATTTAATAACTCCTCTGGAAAATCAAAGTTTAATATTATATTTATTTTAGATAGACTTTTTCTTTTATTGTTTGTTACTGCAACAACTATACCTTCCTCCTCATATAGCTTTTTTTGAAGCTTCCTTAATCTTAATGCATGTCTAGTTACTATCGTTATATTTTTATATTCTCTTACAAATTTATTTATATTGCCCCATACTACTTCATTTATATTGTTGGCTAATATTGCTATTTTAAAATTTTCATCTTTGATTTTTATTTTTTTAATTATATATTCAAGAGCTTCTGGCGCTAGTAAAGGAAATAGAAAATTTCCGTTTATTATATTGAAATTCTGGCTGTATAAATAGTTTTTAAATGTTTTTTCTTTTTTTAGTTTTTTACTTAAAACTATTTTTTTACTATTTGCCTTACTTAATAATTTAGTTACTTTTTTAGCTATCTTTGTTATTTTTCTTTTCCTTTTTTCTATATCATTTTCTTTTATTATAAAATGGTTATCTTTAATGATTTTATTTTTTAATTCAGGTAAAGGTGCTATCTTTATTATATTTTTCTCTAAAGTTACTTTGTTAAATGCTTGTACTAAGAATTTTCGATATTTGCTTAAACTGTTATTTTCAATAATATAATACATAAAAAACCACCTCTATACTTAAAGTATATTGATGGTTTTCTTATTTATGATAATTTTTTATATAATTATATCTCTTTTTAATCTTTCTTTATTGATTGTTCCTATTCCTATAAATTCATTATTTGTATAAATTCTATATGCTCCGTTTTTCTTTCCTTTTTGAACTATTCTTCCTCCATTTAAAAATAAATTAAAATATTCTTTTTCTAGTTCAATTGATTCAGATTTTTTAAATAAATCTTCTATTGTTATAACTTTTTCTTCTATATTTTTTATGTCTTTTTCTTCTAAGTCTTTTAATGTTATGGCTTGATCTAAACAAAATTCTCCAACTTTTTGTCTTTCTAATTCTGTCATATAACCTACTGTTTCTAATTTAACAGCAATATCTTCACATAAAGTTCTAATATATGTACCTTTTGAACAACTTACAATAAAACTTATTTCTTCTTCAATGTTATTTATATTTAATAATTCTATATTATATATTTCGATTTCTCTAGGTTTTATTTCTATGTCTATTCCCTTTCTAGCATATTCATATAGCTTTTTCCCTTTTACTTTTATAGCAGAGTACATTGGAGGTATTTGATTTTGTTTACCTATAAAAGTTTCAAATATTTCTTCTATATTTTTTTTACTTAGATTCTTTTTGTTTACCTTTTTTTCTTCTATTATTTTTCCTTCTGCATCTGCTGTATCTGTTTTTTTACCTAGTTTTAATTTTACTTTATATGTCTTATCATGATTTATTAAATATTTTGAACATAGTGTTGCTTTTCCTATTAAAATAGGCAACACTCCTGTTGCCATTGGGTCAAGTGTTCCAGTATGTCCCACTTTAGTATTAAAAATTTTCTTTACATTTTTTACTATATCATGTGAAGTACATCCTTTAGGCTTGTTTATTACAATTATACCATTCATTTTTGCTCCTTTAATGCTTTTTTTGCTTCAGCTACTATTTTATTTTTTACTTGTTCTACATTTCCTTTTATTAGACATCCTGCAGCTCTTGGGTGTCCTCCACCTCCAAATAAATAACATATGTCTGAAACATTTACATAGTTTGTAGAACGCATTGATATTTTGTAAGCATCTTCATCTTCTTTTTGTCTAATAAATATAGATATTTCTACTCCTTCTATGCTTCTACCTATATCAACTAATCCCTCATGATCACCTGGCTCTGCTAATACTTCTTCTTCATCTTTTAATGTCATATATGAAAAAGCTATTTTTCCATCTTCTAATAATTCTAATCTATCTATTATTCTTCTTGATAATTCAAAGTTAGCTTTTGTTCTTGTTTGTAATACTTTTACAGAAAGGTCTGCTACATCAACACCTTTTCTTAATAAATCTGCTGCAAATTCAAAAGTTTCGGCTGTAACACCTTGATAACGGAATCCTCCTGTATCTGTTAATATTCCTGTTAATAAACAAGTTCCAATTTCTTTTGTTATATCTATTTCAATATATTCAAATATAGAAACTAAGACTTGTGCACATGCTGGTGATGTAGAATTTACATAATTTAAATCTCCAAACATATTGTTTGTTCCATGATGATCTACTACTATTGTTGATTTAGCATTTTCAAAATATTCTTTTCCTTTTACTCTAGCTAAATCAGAACAATCTAAAGCAATTGCTAAATCAAAAACTACATTTTCTTCTATTTCACTTTTCACATGTTCAAAGGCTGGTAGAAATTCATATACTCTTGGAAATTCTGGTATATATACTACTGGATCTTTACCAATTTGTTTTAATGCTAAATACACAGAAAGGCTACTTCCAATAGCATCTCCATCTGGTGATTCATGTGTAAAAATAGCTATTTTTTCTGATTCTTTTATTTTATCTAATATATCTGTTAATGTTTTGTTTTCTGGTATATTTTCTTCTTTTCCTTGTAAGAATTTATTTATATCTATTGGTTTTAATAATTTCATATCTTAATCCTCTTTCTTAGGCATAATATCCTTTAAAATACTATCAATTCTTGCTCCATATTCAAGTGAGTCATCTAACTCAAATATCAATTCTGGTGTATTTCTTAAGTTAATTCTTTTTGCAAGTTCTGAACGCATAAATCCTGAAGATTTTTTTAATCCTGCTAATGTATCTTTTATATTTTTAGAGTTTAATATGCTTACATAAACTTTAGCATATTTTAAATCTGTTGTTACTTTTACTTTTGTAACACTTATCAATCCTGTTACATTAGGATTTTTAAGTTTTTGATCTATTATATAACTTAATTCTTTTTTAAATTCTTCATTGATTCTTCCGAATCTAGCACTATTTTTGTCTGACAAATACTTCACGTCCTTTCAGTTTTAACGTTTAATTTCTTCCATTACATAAACTTCAATAATGTCTCCTTCTTTGACATCATTGTAATTTTCGATTTGCATACCACATTCAAATCCTTTTGTTACTTCTCTAGCATCATCTTTAAAACGTTTTAAAGTAGCAAGTTTACCATCATGAACAACAACATTTTCACGAATAACTCTTACGCCTGCATTTCTTTCTACTTTTCCTGTTAATACATATGCTCCTGCAACTGTTCCTACATTAGAAATTCTAAATGTTTCTCTTACTTCTGCTGTTCCTATTATTTTCTCTTCATATTTAGGATCTAACATTCCTTTCATTGCTGCTTCAACGTCTTCAATAGCTTGATAAATTACTGAATATTGTTTTATTTCTACTTCATCTTTTTCAGCAATTTCTCTCGCAACATTATCTGGTCTTACATTAAATGCTATTATTATTGCATTAGATACTTTTGCAAGTGTTACATCTGATTCTGTAACTGCTCCTGCTGCACTGTGAATAACTTTAACTCTAACTTCATCATTGCTTAATTTTTCTAATGATTGTTTTACAGCTTCTACTGATCCTTGAACATCTGCTTTTACAATTAAGTTTAATACCTTCAAGTTTTCTTCTTCCATTTTGCTAAATAAATTATCTAATGTTATTTTACTTTGTTCACTTATTTTCTTTTCTCTTGCTTGACGTTTTCTTCTTTCTATTAAGTGTTTTGCCATTTTTTCGTCTTTTACTTCATAGAATATATCTCCAGCTTCTGGTACTTCTGTTAGTCCAATAATTGATACTGGAGTTGAAGGTCCTGCTTTTTTTACTTTTTTACCTTTATCATTTCTCATTGCTCTAATTCTACCAATAGATGAGCCAACAATAATTGTATCTCCTTCATCAAGTGTTCCTCTTTGAACTAATAATGTTGCAACAGGTCCTCTTGATTTGTCAAGTCTTGCTTCTATAACAACACCTTTTGCTTGTTTTTTAGGATTTGCTTTTAGTTCTAACATTTCAGCTTGTAATAAAACCATTTCTAATAATTGATCAATATTTTGATTTTGTTTTGCAGATATAGGTACGAAAATTGTATCTCCTCCCCATTCTTCTGGTACTAATTCGTAATTCATTAATTCTTGTTTTACTTTTTCTATATTAGCATCTGGTAGATCAATTTTATTTATTGCAACAATTATTGGTATTTCTGCTGATTTTGCATGATTTATAGCTTCTATTGTTTGTGGCTTAACTCTATCATTTGCAGCTACTACTAAAATAGCAATATCTGTTATTTGTGCACCTCTAGCACGCATTGCTGTGAAAGCTTCATGTCCAGGTGTATCTAAAAATGTTATTTCTTTGTCATCTATTTTAACTTTATAAGCACCAATATGTTGAGTAATTCCTCCTGCTTCACCTTCTATGACATTTGTCTTTTTAACAGCATCTAGAAGTGATGTTTTACCATGGTCAACATGCCCCATAACTACAACTACTGGTGGTCTTGTAAGTAAATCTTCTTCCTTATCTTCAGATTCATCAAATAGTATATCTTCCTCTTTTATTTCTTCTTTTTTAGTTGCTGTAACTCCAAATTCTTGTGCTATTAAGAATGCTGTATCAAAATCAATATCATTATTTATTGTTGCCATAATTCCATTTTCCATAAGCTTTTTCATAACTTCTGCTGTTGTTTTTTTAAGTTCTGCTGCAAAATCTTTTACAGTTATTATTTCTGGTATTGTTATTTCTGTTAATTTAAATATTTTTTGTTTGTTTTTATTTGCTTGATTTTTATTTTTCTTTTTACCTCTTCTTCCTCTAGCTGTAGTTAAATCATAATAATCTAACATTCCTCCATCTTGATCATTAAACATATTTGATAATTGATTTGTTTGTTTTAAATTCTTAAGTTTCTTCTCATCTATAGCATTGTCTCTATTTCTTTTTACTTTGTTTCTTCTTGTTTTGTTTTCATCATAACGGTTGTTTGTTTTTTGTCTTTCCATTGATCTGTTATAATCTTTTACACTCTCTTTTTCAATTATATCAGCAGACATTATATCTTTTATATTTCTATCAATTCCTTTATCATCTAACGGTCTTTTTGCTCCAAAACGCTTATCATTTTTATTGTTGTTTGCATTATTATTAAACCTATTTTTATTATAGGTATTATTATTATAATTATTATTATTATTATTTTGAGGTCTATCAGTATATTTATTTCTTGGCCTTTTAATATTCTCTGTTGGTTTTTCAACTTTTTCTGTTTTAACTTCTTTTTTTACTACTTTTACTTCTTCCTCATTCTTTTTATTTACTTCTTGTTTATTTGTTTCTTTTTTCTCTTCTTTTTTATTTAAACCAAATAGCTCACTAACAGACATTGGTTTAGTTGCTTTGTTTCTATAAACTATGTTAAAGTCTTTATTTTCTTTTCTTTCAACAAAACCAATGTTACTTCTTCTATCTTCTTTTTTAGGTGTTTTTTCCTGCTTTTTTGCTCGATCATTTGATATAATTACTTCTCTTCTAATTATAACTGGTTGTTTTTCTTCTTTTTTTGCAGGTTTTTCCTTTTTAATTTCTTTCTTTGCCTTTTTTTTGCTATGTTCTCTTAATTTTTTAGCATCTTTTTCATCAATACTACTTAAATGGCTTTTGGCTTCTATTTTTAGCTTATTTGCTATCTCTAGTAATTCTTTACTTGTTAAATTTAATTCTTTTGCTATTTCATATATTTTTATTTTACCCAATAGCGTGCACCCCCGTTAAATTTGTTTTATTTATTTTATTATGTTTCTTAAATTTTCATAAACATCTTCTGATATTTTCATTTTAAAAGATTTTTCTAATCTTCTAGTTTTTATAGCTTTTTCTAAACATTCCTTATTATTACATATATATGCTCCTCTACCTTCTTTTTTCCCTGTTTCATCTATGCATATATCATTTTCTTTATTTTTAACAATTCTTAATAATTCATGTTTATCTTTTTTTTGGTTGCATCCAATACATGTTCTTATAACAATCTTTTTCATTGTAACACCACCTTTTATTCATCAGCTTCTGTTTCTTCTACTTCTTCCACTTCTTCAATTTCTTCTTCACTTGCACTTTGTAACATCTCTCTAAATTGTGTTTCAGATTTTATATCTATTTTCCATCCTGTTAATTTTACTGCTAATCTAACATTTTGACCACCTTTTCCAATGGCTAATGATAATTGGTCATCTGGAACAATTACTTGTGCAAATTTTTCTTCTTCTTTAATATCAACTGCTAATATTTTTGCTGGTAATAAAGCTGCTACAATGTATATAGATGGATCTTCATCCCATTCGATAACATCTATTTTTTCTCCATTTAATTCATTTATTACATTTTGAATTCTAACTCCCTTTTGTCCAACACATGATCCAACTGGATCTATATTTGGATCTGGTGAATAAACAGCTACTTTACTTCTGTTCCCTGGATCTCTTGCTACACTTTTTATTTCAATTACACCTTCATATATTTCTGGAATTTCAAACTCTAGCAATTTTCTAACAAAATCTGGATTACTTCTTGATACTATTACTTGTGGAACTCCTTTAGCTCCTCTTTCTACATTTAGCACATATCCTTTTATCTTGTCATTTACATGATAAGTTTCAGTAGGTATTTGTTCTTTTGGAGGCATAACTCCTTCTAATTTTCCTAAATCCATAACAACTATATTACTATCAGCTTTTTGAATTAGTCCTGAAACAATTTCTCCCTTACGATCATTAAATTCAGAAAATACTATATCTCTTTCAGCTTCTCTTAATTTTTGTACTATTACTTGTTTTGCTGTTTGTGCTGCTATTCTTCCAAAATCTTTTGGTACAATTTCAACTTCTACTGTTTCTCCTGTTTTAACATCTTTGTTAATTTTCTTTGCATCTTTTAAATTTATTTGTGTTTTTTCATCTTCTACTTTTTTTACAACTTCTTTTACTGAGTATACATGTGTAGCTCCTGTTTTATGATCCATATGTATACTTACATTTTCTGAATCAAAATTTCTTTTATATGCTGTTATAAGTGCAGAATCTATTGCTTCTAAAAGATATTCTTTTTTTATTCCTTTCTCTTTTTCTAATTCTTCTAATGCTTTTATTAGTTCTTTGTTATCAATTGCTTTCATTTTTTCCTATTCCTCCCTTTTTTATTATAAATATATTTTTACCATTTATAAACTGTATTTGCTTTAGCAATATCATCTAATTTTATATTTATATTTTTTCCATTTTTTTCAATTGTTATTTCTTTTTCTTTTACTTCAAGTAATTTTCCTTCTACTTCTTTATTTCCTTCTGCATCTTTTTTAAATAATTTAACTTTTATTTCTTTTCCTAGTGCTTTTTTATAATGTTCTACTTTTCTTAACTTTTTTTCTACTCCTGTAGATGATACTTCTAGGAAATATTGTTCTTTTATAATGTCTGCTTCATCTAATATAGGATTAACTATATCATTTACTTTTTCACAATCTTCTAATGTTATATTTCCTTCTGGTTTTTCAATAAAAATTCTTAAATAGTACTCATTTCCTTCTTTAATATATTCTAAATCATATATTTCATAACCATTTTTCAGAACTTGCTCATTAATTAAGTTTGTGACTTGCTCTTCTATTTTTGCCAAATAAATCCTCTCCTTATCAAGCATAGAAGAGTGGGATTTGTTCCCACTCTTCTGCTTCATTTTATGCTTATACTATTATACACTCTTTTTTATTAAAATGCAAGTTTTTTAAGATATTTTTTCTGCAACTTCTGCTGGAGCTTCATTTGTTTCTGAAACATCTGTAATTTTTATATCTCTAACATGTTCGATTTTCTCCCAAGTTGTTGTTCTCTTAAACAAGCATTTAAAGTTTATTACTAACCATGATCCCATAAATATTGGATATAGCATTAAACCTTTTGCCATTGGCTTTATAGGTCTTCCATCTAAAGCCATTACTATCATTGCTGTTCCGATTGGTAATAAAAATGTTGGTACTAAATACATTGCTAAGTTATATATTAACTCTATATTTGTTAATCCGTCACCTGCATACATTAAAAAGTTTGTTGCTATTATTACTAATGTTATTATAAACATTGGTATACTTCCTACTATATATAGTAATCCGTCAAAATTCATCATTGTTTTATTTTCTTTAGTTGCTTTTGCTAAAGATTTTGTATATTCTGTAATACATTGCATATGTCCAACTGTCCATCTACTTCTTTGTGACCAAGATTGTTTAAATCCTACTGGTTGTTCATCATATACTATTGCATCTGTTGACCATCCTAGTCTTTTTCCTTTTATAATTCTTTGTAATGAAAATTCAATATCTTCTGTTAATGTTTTTGTTTGCCATCCGTCTGGTTTTACTACATCAAATTTTACCATAAATCCTGTTCCATTTAATAATGGTGATAATCCTAAATTATATCTTGCTAAATGGTAAAATCTATGCATTGTCCAATAGAAAATTGCATATCCTGCTGTAATCCAGCTGTCTGTTGGATTTTTAATATCTCTATATCCTTGAACTACATCTTCACCTTGGCATAATTTTTTATTCATATTTTTAATAAAGTTCTTATCTACTATGTTATCTGCATCAAATACGAAGAATGCATCATAATCTGCATCTTCTTCTATTTTTTGTTGTAAAAACCAATTTAATGCATATCCTTTAGTTTTCTTTGTTGGGTCAAATCTTTGATATACTATTGCTCCTGCATCTCTTGCTATTTGTGCAGTATTATCTGTACAATTATCTGCAATAACATATATATCATATAAATCTTTATTATAATCTTGATTTTTTAAACTTTCAATTAAATTTGCTACAACTGCTTCTTCGTTATGTGCTGGTATTATTGCCATAAATTTATGATCTTTTTTTACTTTTAATGGTTTATCTTTTAATTTTACTAATGAACATAAACTTACCATTATCTGATATAGCCAAAATATTGTTACTGTCCATACTAAAGCTTCTCTAAGAATATATAAATATTCCATTTTTACCTCACCTTTCAACTATTTTTTCGTTTTCTCTATTTTTTTGCCCACCATATTAATTATACAATTTTTTTTACCATTTTGCAACTATTTTTTACAATTTTTCCATAATTTGGACATTACGGTCAGTTAGCTATTTTTTAGGGCTTTTGTATCTTTAATTGCTTTATTTGTTTTGCGTATTTTATTAAAAAATCCTTTGCTTTTCTTTTTTGAAGATTTTGGTGTTATTTCAGTTATTCCTCCTGGTATCATTTCATCTAAATTATTTTTATAGTCTTTTTCAATTTTTTGTTGTTTTAAAACATTGTTCAAATAATTACTAAAGTCAGTATTTGAAGTATTATTTGATGAATTTCTAGTGTTGCTTATAGATTTTTTTCTCTTTATGCTTTTACTATTGTTTGAATCCTTTACTTCATTTATTTTATTTACATTATTCATAATGTCATTTGCACTACTGTTATTATTTGAAACTGTTGCTCTTTTTATTCTTAATTTTCTTTTTGCATTTCCTGTTGTTTCTTGTATTTTTCTTGTATTTCTAATTTTTTCTAATTGATTTTCTTCTTCATAATCTGTTTGATCATCAAAATCATCAAAATTCAAATCATAAT
>CANQGV010000004.1 GCA_947623475.1 uncultured Clostridia bacterium
GCTTAATACAAGTTTTTTATTTTTTATTTTTTCATTCTTTATTATTGAATATACTCCTAAGGTCATTAAAATAGATAGCATGATATTAAACAATAATTTGTGATATGTTAAAAAATTCAATATTATCCTACTAATAAATCTACCTTCCCATGTAAAATATGTGTGTATTGCATGATTTATTATATTCCCAATTCCTTCTTTTCCAACAAAATAATTTCCCCAGTCATCTGATACTAATGGCGTTAATGTGGTTGTAATTAAATAAAATATAAATGTAAGTGCTAACCAAAAAATCAAATTTTTGTTTTTCATTATTTTTTGTTTTATTTTTTCCATTTTCATTTCCTTTCTTTATTTTATTACTTCAACTAATTTTTCAAATTCTTCTTTAAATGATTTTTCTTTATACATACTTGTTTTTGTTTTATAAAATTCCTTCATATGTTCTATTGCATCATCTATATTTTCTGAATAATATATATATGGTAAATCTTTTACCCAATTATATACTCCCTTTACTTTATGGTTACAATTACTTAGCACTATACAAGGAGTTCTTGTTATTTTTGCAAATACCATTCCATGTAGTCTATCTGTTATAACTAGTTTAGATTTACTTAATTCTTTTAATTTCTTTTCTAATACTTTTTTTCTTTCTTTTGACATCACTTTTTGTTGGATAATAGTATCTGTTATATTTACATCTGATATTTTTTTTGCTTGATCTATTATTCTTTTCATTTCTTTATTAGATATGCTTTTTTCTTTATCACTTCTTATAAGAAATGTAATTCCTTTTCTTTCATAACTTTCTTTTCTATCGTTATTATATAAAACAATATCTGGTACTAAATATATATTATTTTTTTTATAAGCTTTCTTCATTATATTATAAGAAATTTCTTCTCTTGCAAAAATGTGTAAATCTTTATGCTTTCCGTATATTTTTTTAGATAGTTCAAATTGTTTTTTTGATTCTTCATCTTCTCCATAAAAAATTGTTTGTGGTAATATTATTATTTTATTATTAGGAAATGTTTCGATTATTTTTCTTACACGAAGTTCTTGTCCCATCCACAATGTTCCTAAAAAGCCTCCTCCATGTATTAAAATAATATCGTTTTCATTTACACTTTGTTTGATTTTATCTAATAATTCATATACCCTATTATCTATTATTTCTACAAAATCTATTTTTATATCTTTTAAAAATTTTTCTTCTGCAAGTTCAATTGCTTGATCTCCTAAATTTCCATGATCTGGCGTATTTAATAAAATATATTTTTTTTCTTTTTTTATATCACATTCTTTTTTATATTTATAAAATTTATTTAATTGTATTTTTAATTTTATTTTATTTTTAATATTTCTAGGTACAATTTTCTTAAGATATTTTTTTATTTACCCTCACCTCTTCTCTTTTCTAATTTTTTTATATAATTTTTGCTATACATATTAGGAAAAGTTATTTGACATAAAAAAATTAACTTCTGTTTAATTTTTATATTTTCTTTTAATAATTTTACTGACATTTTCCTATGTTTTTTTAATAAGTCTTTTTGTAAATCTTTAGAATTTTCAATATATCTTTTTACTTTAGCATAATTTCTTATTAATTCTTTTGTATAAAGTATCTCTGTTAGCTTTAATAATTCTTTTTCATTTTTTTCTTTCAGAAATTCTATTCTTCCTTCTAGTGCCCATAATCCATCTAATCTTTTTTTATTATATTTTTTGTTCATTATACTGTTTTTTCTGTATACATCATTATATAATACTTGATTTGTAACAACTATTTTTTTTGCTTTATAAAATAGCTTATATGTTGTAGCTTCATCTTCATTTATTTTTCCTTTAGGATATTCTATTCCTTTAAATAAACTTTTTTTATATAACTTATTCCATGCTACAATATAAACCATATGTTCTCTTGTATATATATCATAAAACATTTCTTTTCCTGTTTTTACTATTGTTTCTATTTTTTTATCTTCGCTTTCTTGTTTTATATTAAATTTTTCATATCCTACTCTTCTATATTTACATTGCGCTATTTCTGCATTATTTTTTTTACACATTTCGTATAGTGTTTTTATAAAGGCTTTATCAATAAAATCATCTGAGTCAATAAATGCTATGTATTCTCCTTTTGCTATTTTTAGTCCTGCATTTCTTGCATCTGATAGTCCACCATTTTTTTTATGAATTACTTTAATTCTAGTGTCCATTTTCTCATAATCATCACAAATTTGTCCAGATTTGTCTGTCGCTCCATCATCTACTAATATTATTTCTATATTATCGTATGTTTGATTTATAATTGATTTTATGCATTTTTCAAGATATTTTTCTACATTATATATAGGTACTACTACACTTATTAATTCTTTCATTTCTTTATCCTTTCAATATGTATATAACTTTCCATACTAATAAAAGTAATTTATAATTTCCTTTCTCTAATAATTTTAGTGCAATCTTATATTGTGCCTTTACTTCACTTTTATCAATTCTATTACACATTTTTCTAAACTGTTCATTTTTATTTATTTTTTTTATACATTTTTCTATATCTTTATTAGAATAATTTGCTCTATAGAATTTTAATATATGGTTGATTATTATTACAAAATATGTTTTATCTGTTATTTTACAGTATTCATCTAAATTAACTTTTTTTAGTTCTTTTTGTATATATTCATTAATTTCTAAAAGATGATACATGTTTTTTTCTATTTTTTTAGCTGATCTTGTTAAACTATTAGTATTTTCATAATAATGATATAAAGGATTTGGTATAAGTATTATATTTTCAATATGAAGTAATAAATTTAAAAAGAAACATGTATCTTCAAGTAATAATTTACTTTCATCAAATTTTATTTTTTTAGCTACATCTTTCTTAATCATTAAAGCCCAAGTATAGCACATTCTTTTTCCTAATAATATTTCTGGAATCAAATTTTCTCTTATTTGCTCTTTATTATATTTAGTTTCTTTATCTGTCCCCTCTGTTTCAATTTTTTGTTCTTTTTTATTATTTTTATAAAACTCACATCTTACTACTTGTGATTTATTTTCTTTTATTTTATTGTATAATACTTCTACATAATTTTCTTCTAACCAATCATCAGAGTCTATAAAGCATACATATTCTCCTTTAGCTAATTCTAGTCCTGCATTTCTTGCACTAGCTAGTCCACCATTTTTTTTATGAGTTACCACTACATTTTCATATTTCTCTTTATATTCATCGCATATTTTACCTGAACTATCTTTTGAGCCATCATCTACTAAAACTATTTCAATATTTTTATATGTTTGATTTATAACTGATTTCAAGCATCTTTTTAAGTATTTTTCTACATTATATACTGCTATAATCACACTAACTAAATCGCTCATTTCTATCTCCTTTTATTTTTTTTATATAAAAGTTTGCTTTATACGCTAATAATGTTTTCCATTTTCCATATGTCAACATTAAATTTACATTGTTTTTATAAAACAATTTCATAATATGCTTTACTCCACTTGAATATTCTTTTATATCTTCTTGACTTATTTCTTTAATTATATCTTTATATAGTTGAGATTCAAAAGCTTTATTAAAAATATTTTTTTCATCTTTCTTTCCTTTGACATAATATACTTTTGTTGTATATACTGTTAATTCTTTGAATACATATAAATATGCTTTCTTTTTATATTCATTTGTTATTATTTTTTTATCTCTTACTAAATAAAATATTTTTCCGAAAACTTCTATTACGTTTTGTAAATCATTTTCTACATTTTTATAGGTTACTGTATGTACAGCACTTTTTTCATTTTTTCTATAATGATAATATGTGTCTGGTAAAATTGTTATACTTTGTATATTTTGATATAATTCAATTATAAAATTCAAATCTTCAGCTACCCTTAAATTTGTATTATAATCAATTTTTTCTATTATATCTTTTTTTATTAACTGAGATACCATATTATTTAAAAAGTTTGTAGAAAATAAAATTGGAAAAAGTTCTTTTGCGAATTTTTCCTTTTTTATTTTTTTATCTTTTTCTATTATTTTTATTTTTTTAAGAACACCATTTTCTTCTTTTTCTATTCCACATTTTATTACATCTGAGTTATTTCCTCTTTTTATCATGTTTTCCAACATGTCTTTTTTTATCCAATCGTCAGAATCTACAAACATTATATATGTTCCTGTAGCATTTTCAATTCCTGTTTTTCTAGCAGACATTGCTCCTTGATTTTTTTGCTTTATTATTTTTATTTTGTTATTTTTGTTTTTTAAGCTTTCAAGTATTTTTTCACTATTATCGTTTCCACCGTCTAATACTGCTATAATTTCAAAATTCTGATAAGTTTGTTTTAAAATTGATTCTACACAATATTTAATATATTTTTCAGCATTGTACACAGGAATAATTATACTTATTTTTTCTTGCATTTAACTCTCCTTTAAAAATATGTTTGATATGGTATTACACCATGTAAATTAGCTCTTAATGTTATTATGTAAAAATATGTAAATAGCATCATAAATATTATAATACTTAATAATATTCTTTCTTCCTTCTTTTTAAATGTACTTATAATATCTGGTATTAGGAATATTGCAAAAATATAGAAATATTCAGCAAATCTTTTCATCAATATCATTTGTGTAGTTAAAAAATATATTGCAGATGTAATAATAATTGCATTTATATTTATTTTTCCACACTCATCAATTTCTATAATCTTTTTTTGTCTTACAAGTGCTACAATTGATATTACAAATGGTACAGCTATTGTTAAACCTAAATCTAATTTAGTAACATTCTCTCCTTTATTAGAATATCCAGAATAAAATAAGTTTATAAAGAAATTTGATACCAATCTAAAAAACATAAGTGCTATTAAACAAAAAGCTATGTATATGAATAATTTTTTATAATTAACTTCTTTATTTGCAATAAAATAAAATGGTATAAATATTAACACTGCTTTATGGAAGAAACTTGCAATTACCATCATAATAATAAATTTGAACAATTTTCTATCTTTTATAAGCCCTATACTTATTAAAACAAATCCTGTTGCTATATATTGCCTTATAGTATTTAATGAACCAGTATAAAAATTTAAACACATATATACTATTGTACTCATTAAAGGCATTTTAGAATATTTATAAATTGATATTCCAACAAATAGTTGTATTATTATAGATGTTAATATAAATATACTTTGAGAATCTTGATTAAAAAATGCTGCTATTACATTTAATATTACATACCCTGCTTCATAGTGTACAGTACTTATCAAATTCCATAAATCATTATTTAATACTCTTAGATATAAAGAATAGTAATTAGGAAAATCGCAACCAACATTCCATCTAATAGCAGATATAACTGTTAATGCTGTAAAACTTATTGATACAAAAAACAATCTGTATAATTTTTTACTATCTTTAAATATAATACTTAATACAAGTGATAAAACTATAATTCCTATTAATGTATATAAATATATCATAATTACTCCTTAAAAATTTCTTTGGTACATTTTTCTGTTGCATCTCCATAATTTGAAATATATTCTTCTTTTATACCTTTTGTAAATTTACATTCTTTTTCATAATCCATATTTTTTATTATATCAATTAATTCTTCTTGTGTTTTTATTACTCCATGTGAAAATAATTTATTTAAATCTGTATAAAAGCCTCTTTTTTCTTCATATAAATCATAATCATACCCATAACACAACATTGGTCTTTCTAAAATAGAATAATCAAAAAATACGCTTGAATAATCTGAAATTAAAATATCTGCTACCATTAACAAATCATTTATATATGGATATTCAAATGCATTTATAACAAATTTAATATCTTCAGGGAATTTTAATATTTTTGCAACTTCATAATGTGCAGTAAATAAAAATACATACTCTTTCCCTAGCTCTTCTTCCATTTTCTTAAAATCAAATGGTGGATCTATTACTCTATTAAACTGAGCATCTTTATAAAATTCTCTAAAAGTAGGTGCATATAATATTACTTTTTTATCTAAAGGAATTTTTAATTTCTTTTTTATTTCTATAACTTTATTTTTATCTACTTTTGCTAACTCATCATTTCTTGGCAATCCCAAATTAAAAAATTTATCTTCCTCATATCCCCATGCTTTTGTTACTAATTCTAATTCCTTTTTCCCTTCTAGCATAATCATATCATACGAATTTTCTTTTCTCTTTTTAAAAAATCCTTTTTGGTCTGTTAATGCTTGTCCAACCTTCTTTATACCAGTCATACCATGTGTAAAGAATATATTTTTAGTTCCTTTTCTTTTTAAGTTTAGACCTCTTGTTATTGATGAATTTGTTATCCAGTATTTTGCTTTTAATGCTATTTTATAGTATTTAACTGTATCAATTTTTATTTTTTCTTCTTCTGGAACTTCTGGGAATTTATCTGGATCAATAAAGGCCCACACATATTTATATTTATTTCCTTTATTCTTTTTTAAATATTCATAAATAAATCTTGGACTATCGTCATATCTTTTTCCTCCATATACAACGAATAAAATTAATTTGTCATCTATATTTCTAATAAATAATTTTAATATATTAATAAAACTTTGAAAGAAAAATCTATATATTCTATACAATATACTTGAATATTTAACCATATTTATTAGTCTTTTTTTTATTCTATTCACTTTTTTCTCCTTTTATTTTATATCATATTTATTATTTTGTATATTTCATTATTTTTAAGCTTTTTCTTTTATCTTTATATATTCCGTTTTTCTTTTTTGTACTACTAATGAATTCTTTGGAACTTCACCTTTTATAACACTTCCTGCTCCTATTACACAGTTATCTCCAATTATTGTATCTTTCAATATTATTGTATTTGCACCTATCCATACATTTTTTCCTATTTCTACTTTTCCGATTTTGAACTTTCTATCACTAATTCCATTTTTGCTTTTATAGTCATGGTCATGATCATAAACCAAAACATTTGGTCCAAACATTGTTCCTTCACCTATCCTTATAGAATTCATTGAATATATTCCACAACCATCATTAAATGCTACATTTTTTTCAATTTTTATATATCCCTCTTTTATCGCCACTAATTTAGTCCTTGAATGTGCTCTTACTTTATTTTCTAATTCTATTTTTGAGTTTTTTCGTATTTTTATTTGTGTATTTGGTGAAAATCTTTCAATTGCTTTAAACTTGAATTTACTTCCATATATAATTTTTAATATATTAAACTTAAAGAATGAAAATATAACACTTATAATATTTCTAATCATTTATTTCCTCTTTCTATTCAAACTTTTTAGCATATTCTTGTATTTCTTCTTCTGTAGTATGTGGTGTAATATAATCAAGATTTTCTAACTTTGGCTCAAGAATTTCTTGTCCTTCTGTAATATTATTTGCATAATAAAAATCATATTTCTTGTTATCTGTGTTGTTTTCTAATTTAAATTTAAAATTTGTTTTTTGTTCAAATGTATTGTTATATACTGCGCCATTTGAACATACTATATATAATCTTTCAGAATTGAATTTATTGTCTCTTATTAAGATATCATTAGCTTTATTGATAAATGCATTACAATTATCTATAATATTATCTTGTAAAACAACTTTATTTAGTGTGTATCCTGCATTTGAATTCCAACCTGTTAAATCTGATTTAAATCCTATTTCAGTTATATAGTTATCTCTAACAATAGCTTTATCAGATACACTTGCAATTGATACCAAACCTTTTACATCATTTTCAAATATTTCTGTAGTTTTTGTTCCTCTATTCGCAACTATCGCATATGTTTTTTGGAAATTATAAAATTTATTCCTATATACTTTGGCATTTTCTATTTGTTCACTAGCTAAATTACATTCCATATCAATTCCAGCTGATGGTGCAGTTCCTTCAATATCATGTATTTCATTATCATGTATTTCAATATCTGCAACATCAATTAAGCTTATTCCTTGTCTTCTGTTCTCATAAATATTGCAATTTTTTATATCTATATTTTTAGATTGATTTCTTTGTTTATTTACTGAATAAGAAGCTGTCATATCAGAAATTAACATACCATCTCCTGTAAGCCCTGTTATTTCTAAATTATCTATTTCAACATTGTGTGCTCCCCTCATTTCTATTCCATAACCATATTCATGTGTTCCACCACTAGAATAATCATGAGTATCTTTGTCTCCTAAAATTATTCCATTATATATTTTTACATTTTCTACTTCATACAATGACATTATTGTATATCTTGTCTCTGAAGTCGTTCTATGTTTTATAGTAGATCCGTTTAAATCTAATGATATATTGCTTTGTAATACAATTCCTCTTTTTTTATAAAACTGACCTTCTCCATATATTAAATATGTACCCTTTTCTAATTTTATATTTTTTATTCCATTTTTGTTAGCATATTCTATTGCTCTATTTATTCCTTTAGTTGTATTTTCTGCATCTTCTCCATTTGAATTTATATTAAAATATGCATTATTAATAGTACCAGTTTCTTCGTTTATCGGATTTCCATATATTTCTTTTAATGATTCAACAGGTGTAAGTTTATACATTATATCATCCATATTTTTATATATGTATATCATTAAAACTATAATTAGAAAAAGCAAACAACTTTTAAATATTAACTTTGATATTCTTTCTCTATTGTATATCGCCATTATATATCTCCTTCATTTGTTTTAATATTTTATCTAATTCATATTCTTCCATGTTATATTTTTCTTTATTTGTTTTCATTTTTATTTTTTCTTCTATTCTTTTTGTAAATTCTTCTACATCATCTATTTCAACGCAATTTTCAATAAGGTCTGCATTTCCTCTACAATTTGTTGCTACTATTGGTTTTTCAGACATCATTGCTTCCATTATATTAACTGGTAAACCTTCTTGTCTAGATGTAGAAACTGCTATATTTGCTATTTTTAAGAGTTTTGGTATATCTTTTCTATATCCTAAAAACATTATTTCTTTTTCTATATCTAAATCTTTTGACATTTGTTTATATAGTCCATTCATAGAATCTTTTCCTGGTAGTAATACTTTTATATTATTGTACCCTTGTTTTTTTAATAACGCAATACTTTTTAATAGCATTCCTTGGTTTTTTCTTTTACTTAGTTCTGCAGGGTAAATTATTACAAAATCATCTTTTTTTATTCCTAAATTTTTTCTTAATTCTGTTTTTTCTTTTTCTGTCATTTTTATTTTAAATTTTTCTTTATCTACTCCTACTCCATGAACTAATTCTATTCTTTTCGCTTTTAAATGCTTTTTTGCAAATTCATAATCTTCTTTATTTATTGTTATTAAGCAATCTGTGTAATGAGCCATTATCTTTTCTACAGGGTAATATATAAGCCAATTTTTTATAGATGCCCCTTTAAAAAAATGAAAACCATGTGCTGTGTACATGACTTTTGTTCCATTCTTTCTTGCTTTTCTTGCAGCTAATCTTGCTAAAACTCCTCCTACTGGTGTCTGACAATGGATTATTTCATACTTATTTTCATTTATTATTTTTTTTAATTTTTTGTATGTTACTATATTATTTTTCTTAAATGGAAACCTTTCAAAAGGTAAATTATAATGTTTATCACAAAATTCTATTGGTACATCTCCATTACTTGCTACATGTACTTCATATCCTTGTTCTTTAAACCATTTTAAATAAGGAATATGAAATCCAAGTATATGACTAGTTACAGTAGCAACAAATAATACTTTTTTCATTATTACCCCTTTCTATATGCTGGAAAAAATTCTTCTTTTTTATCTATTCCTTTTATATTGCATAACTCATTATAAATTTTATCATTCCATATTTTTTTACCTATATAAAAGTCAAATTGTGTATGTTTTGCAAACCCTTTCTTAAAAGTATATAAAGAGTCTTCTTCTGAATTACTTCTTCCACCTCCATGATGAATTAAATTATATCCATTTTCCTTTCCCCATAAAGTAATAGCATATCTTAGCATATACGCTGGTGAAAGATATAAATATTCGCTTAATGTTCCTGATAAATGTATGTGTATAATTTTCTTATAGATAAAATACAAACCACATGCAATTACTTTTTCTTCATATATTGCTTCAACTAATACCATGTTTTTATTAAAGTATTTTATCATATTAGAAAAATATTCATCGCCGAAATAATAGTAATCTGTTGCATTATTACGATCCATTGTAGAATAATATATTTCTTTAAAATTATTTATACTATTTGGAGCTTCTGTAACTTTAAAAGTTATTCCTTTATTTAATGCTCTTCTTATGTTTTTTCTGCAACTTTTACTAAACTCTTCTTTTTCTGGTTGTTCAAAATCTTTTAAATTTGTTCCTAATGTTTTTCTAATACATACAGCATTATAAAGTTCTTTAAAATCTAAAGCATTATTTATTATTGGGTGAAATCTTACAAATTCACTAACAATATTATTTTCTTTGCAATATTGTTTAAAGTTTTCTTCATATGCTTTTAATAATTTTTTTTCTCTTCCTTCTTTTCTTTTTTTGATAATTGGTCCACCATATCCATAAGGAGTAACAATATCGTAATATGTATTTCCATCTACTTTAATAGGTATTTCTCTTATAATAAATTGATTTGAAATTTTACCATTTTCATCTTCATACTCAAATATTTTTGCTTTTCCTTTTTCTGTATGCTCATATAACTTTCCGTAGTTTTTATCAAAATATATATCTTCTGCCATTTTTGATTTCCAACTTTCTTTTAGTTTATTACTATTTTATTTTGTATAATTTTATTTTTTCTATATCTTTTTCTTTTATTTTAAACCCATTTTTTTCATAAAATTTCAATGCTCGTATGTTTTTATTATTTACTAGTAATTCCGTTTCTTCTATATTTTCAACTTTATTTTCTAGCTCTTTTAGTAAAATACTTCCTACTCCTTTGCTTCTATAATTTTCATTTACGAAGAAATAGTTAATATGCATAATATTTTGATTCTCTATCTTTTTATATCCCCAAATGAAACCAATTATTTTTTCATTTTGTATTGCTCCTAGTATTATTGCTGTTCCGTCTTTTGTGAATTCACACATATTTTTATATATTCTTTCTACTTCTTCTATATTATCTTTCTTTAATTGTCTGATATAACTCTTTAAGATTTTCTCTTGATTTTTTATATCGTTACTCTTCAATCTTTTTATTTGCACTATTAACTTTCCTCTCTATATCTAGACTTTTCATTGTATGTTCTTCTCCTACCAATATACCTTCTTTTTTTAATACTGTTTTTATTGTTTTTAAAATAATTTTTATATCTTTTATAAATGTGCAATTCTTTACATACTCAACATCTAATTTTAATCTTTCGTCCCATGTTACAGTATTTCTACCACTAATTTGTGCTAGTCCTGTAAGCCCTGGTCTTACGTCATGTCTATGTTTTTCTTCTTCTGTATAATATGGTAAATATCTAACAAGCAATGGTCTCGGTCCTACTATTGACATATCTCCTTTTATAATATTTATTAACTCTGGAAGCTCGTCTAAACTTGTACTTCTTAATATTCTTCCAAACTTTGTTAACCTTTTTGAGTCTGGTAATAAATTGCCTTTTTCGTCTTTTTCATCTGTCATTGTTCTAAATTTATATAGTGTAAATATTTTTTCGTTTTTTCCTGGACGTTCTTGTTTGAATATTACAGGTTTTCCTAGTTTAACTCTAACTAATATATATACAATAAGCATCACTGGTAGTAATATTATAAAAGCTATCAAACTTAATGTGAAGTCTAATATTCTTTTGAAAAAATTCTTATACATTTTAAATTTTGCCTCCATTACTCAAACAGTTTTCTAATAATTTTAATAATTTCATTCATTTCTTCTTCAGTCATTCTTGTATCACAAGGTAAACATACTCCTCTTTCAAATAAATCTTCTGATACTGCTTTATCTTCTACTTTTATAAAATCATATTTTTTAAATATTGGTTGCTCATGCATAGGTTTCCATACAGGTCTTGATTCTATATTTTCTGCTTCTAAAGCTTCTATAAGTTGTATTGGTGTTACTTTTGATCCTTCTTTTAATGTTATTACAGTTAACCAATGATTTGGTTTTGTATTTTCAGGCTCTTCTTGAATTTCTATTTCTTCTATATCTTTAAGTCCTTCTTTGTATGCATTATATATTTTTGTTTTTTGTTCTATTCTTTTGTCCAATACTTCTAATTGTCCTCTACCAAGCCCTGCTATAATATTACTCATTCTATAGTTATAACCTAATTCTTTATGTTCATAATGGCGTACAGGCTCTTTTGCTTGAGTTGATAAAAATTTTGCTTTTTCAATTCCTGCTTTGTCATCTGATACAAGCATTCCTCCACCACTTGTTGTTATTATTTTGTTTCCATTAAATGAGTAAATACCATATTTTCCAAATGTTCCTGTTTGTTTTCCTTTATATGTTGAGCCTAAACTTTCTGCTGCATCTTCTACTAGTGGAACATTATGCTTTTCACATATTTGTTTTATTTCATCTATTTTTGCTGGTGTTCCATATAAATGTACCAATATTACTACTTTTGGATTTGGATATTTTTCAAATGCTTTTTCTAATGCTTTAGGATCCATATTCCATGTTTCGCGTTCACTGTCTATGAATACTGGTGTTGCATTTTCATATACTGCTGGGTTTATTGTTGCAGCAAAAGTAAGTGTTGAGCAAAATACTATATCATCTTTTTTTACTCCTAATGTTTTAAATGCTAAATGTATTGCTGCTGTTCCAGAAGCAACTGCTAATGCATTTTTGCTTCCTACATATTCTTTTAAACTTTCCTCAAATTTATTTATATTTTCTCCAAGTGATGTTATCCAATTTGTGTCAAATGCATCTTTTACATATTTTTGTTCATAACCTTCTTCTGACATATGTGGTGGTGATAAAAATATTCTTCTTTCCATAAAAAACTTCCTTTCTAACTTTCTCTTTCTTTGTAAGTTGGTACTACTGATTTTACTACCTTTTTGATTTTAGATATTTGTGTATTATTAGTATTTTCTAATAGTTTTTCTAGTTCTGTTAATTTTTCTTCTACTTTACTCATTTCAATATCTGATAATGGTGCTATATGAATTTTTTCATGTTTTGTTTCTTTTAAACCTTCTTCTTCCATTAGCAATTCTTCATATAGTTTTTCTCCTGGTCTTAATCCTGTAATTTTTATTTGTATATCTACATTTGGCTCAAGTCCAGATAATCTTATTAAATTTTGTGCCATATCATAAATTTTTACTGGCTCTCCCATATCTAATACAAATATTTCACTACCTTTTGCATAACTCATTGCTTGTAATACTAATGAAACTGCTTCTGGTATTGTCATAAAAAACCTTGTTATTTCTTTGTGAGTTACTGTTACAGGTCCTCCTTGTGCTATTTGTTTTTTAAATAATGGTATTACTGATCCGTTACTTCCAAGTACATTTCCAAACCTTACTGCTGCAAATTCTGTTTTACTTTTTTTATCTTTTGCTTGTACTATCATTTCACATAAACGTTTTGTTGCACCCATTATATTTGTTGGATTTACTGCTTTGTCTGTAGATATTAGTATAAATCTTTTTGTTTTATATTCATGTGCACAATTTACTACATTATATGTTCCAAATACATTATTTTTTATTGCTTCTAATGGGCTTACTTCCATTAGTGGAACATGTTTATGAGCTGCTGCATGAAATACTAAATATGGTTTAAACTCTTTAAATATTTCATTTAATCTTTTTTTATCTCTTACACTTGCTACTAGTGCATGAACTTCTCTCTTAGGATAATTATATTTTAATTCTTGTTCAATATCGTATAAGTTATTCTCATATATATCTACTATTACTAATTTTTGTGGATTATATCTAATTATTTGCCTACATAGCTCTGAGCCTATTGATCCACCTCCACCTGTAACTAGTATAACTTTATCTTTTATTAATTCTTTTATTTCTGTATTGTTAAGCTTTATTGTTTCTCTTCCTAACAAGTCCTCTATTTCTACATCACGGAAGTTGTCCATTAATGTTTTATTTCTTATTAGTTCTTTTGTTCCTGGTAAAATTCTTACTTTACACCCTGTTGATTGGCATATTTGTAAAATTTCTCTTCTATTTTTGCTTGAAATATTTGAAATTGAAAATAATATTAATTCTATTTTGTTTTCTTCACATATTTTTTGTATATCGTCTCTTGTTCCAAGGATTCTATATCCTGAAATCGCATAATCAATTTTATTTGGATTATCATCAATTAATCCTACTACGTTATATATATCCCTCATTGTTGTTTTTAATGTTCCTAATACAATTTTAGTAGCTTCTCCTGCTCCTATTATTAAAACATTTTTTCTAACGTCTTCTTTGGGTTGTCTACGATTTCTATAACTACCATTCAATATACTTCTTAATATTACCCTATAACTTACTACTGATACCACAATTATTAGTGCTGCAATTATGTTTATTCTTTGATCTAAAATATCTGATTTAAAAAATATTTTTAATAATGAAATCATTATATATGACACTAAACATGCTATTATATAAACCAAGTAATCATTTCCGTTTTCATACCTAGTTATATTTTTGTATGTTTTAAAAACAGTTAACATCCCTATATATATAATTATTGCCGATAATATTGTTATGAATTCTTGTTTTAAAAAGTTTTCATTTAATATAAAAATTGGCTCCATTATAAGTATTGTAAGGCTATAAGACATAATAATTATTACTATGTCTATTATTCTTAATATTGCATTTCTATGTTTTTTTATTTTATTCAATTTTCTCTCCACTTTCCCTAATATTTTCTTATTCTTCAATCAAAATTGATTATAGCATTTTTGTTGTTTTATTTCAACATTTTTCGACCATAAACTTTACTATTTTTAATATTTTATAATCTAGAAAAAAGGAGCTAGATTTATGCTTTTTCTAACTCCTTTTCTTTTTTCATTTTCTTGTATATACTATTTATTCCTATTACTATTATAATTCCTAGCAAAACTCCTGTCGTATCTAGTATTACATCTGATACTTGTCCAGACCTTCCTTCTATAAATGTTTGATGTATTTCATCTGATACTGCATATAAAAATCCTGCTATTAATGTTATTATCATTCTTTTTCTGTTTTCTGTTTTAAAAGTACATGTTAATGATGCTATTGATATACTTAATACTGTATATATTGAAAAGTGTGCTCCCTTTCTTACAGGTTTTTGATATGCTTTTACTAGTTCTGCCTTTTCTTCTGCTGTTATATTTTTATATTTTGGTTGTATTTCTATTAGCTTTTCTGCTACTTTTGCACTAATTCCTGAGGATTCTGTTGCATTTTGGTTTGAAAAGCTAAATATTATTGATGTTATAAATAATATGATGATTATTAATATTATTCTTATTACTATTATTCCTGTTTTTTTCACTTGTATACTGCTCCCTACTACATTTTTTCTGGCATCTGTATTCCTAATAATTTTGCTCCTATTTTTAATACTTCTCCAGTTGCACGTGTTAAATATATTCTAGAGTTTTGTATTTCTTCGTCTTCTCCTATTATTTTATTTTCATTATAAAAACTACTATAAGCTTTTGCTAAATCTAATAAATATCTTGTTAGTATTGATGGCTCTTCTTTTTCAGTTACTTGCTCTAAAATTTCTTCAAACTTATATATTAGTTTTAACACTCCTTGTGAATATTCATCTGTTAATTTTTCAAATTTTATTTCTGCTATTTCAGGTATGTAACCTGCTTTTTCTAATACACTTTGTGTACGTACATAAGTATATTGTACATAAGGACCTGTTTCACCTTGGAAATTTAGTGCTGCATCCCAATCAAAAATTATATCTTTTACTGTACTTGTTGCTAAAATGTTAAAAATAACTGCTCCTATTCCAACTTTTTTAGCTAATTCTTTTCTGTTTTCTAAGTTTGGATTTTTTAATGCAATTGTTGCTTCTGCTCTGTTTATTGATTCTTCTAGTAGGTCTTCTATCTTTATTATTTTTCCTTCTCTTGTTGACATTTTTCCTGTTGGTAACATTACCATTCCATAAGATACATGTTCTAATCCTTTTACATATTTTTCATCTATTCCTAAGTGTTTTGCTACTACAAATACTTGCTTAAAATGTAGTACTTGTTCATAAGATGTTACATATAAAGCTTTATCAAAATCATATGTTTTGGCACGATGCATTATTGCTGCTAAATCTCTTGACGCATAAGTTGTTGAGCCATCTGATTTTTGTATCATACAAGGTGTATTTATTCCTTCATTTTCTAAGTCAACTATTTTTGCTCCTTGTGATTCTGTAATTGTTCCATTCTCTTCTAAAATTTTTATTATTTCTTTAGCTTTTGGTGCAATTGTTGCTTCTCCATCCCATGAATCAAATTTGCTTCCTAATAAATCATAAACTTTTTGAAATTCTTTTATACTAACTTTTTTAAATTTTTCCCACAATTCTATACAATAAGGATCTCCGTCTTCTAGTTTTTTGAAATTTTCTCTACATGCTTCTAATACTTTTTCATCTTCTTTACACAATTTGTTTATTCTAATGTAAATTTCCATTAATTCGTTTATTGGGTTTTCGTCTATATTATATTCTTCTCCCCAACGTTTATATCCTTCTATTAACTTACCAAATTGTGTTCCATAATCTCCTAAATAATTTAGCCCTATTGCATTATATCCTAAGTATTTATATATGTTGTATAATGCTCCTCCAATTGCAGTAGTACGTAAATGACCTATGTGGAATGGTTTTGCAATATTTGGTGCTGAATAATCTATTACTACATTTTTATCTTTTCCTTTTTTTGAGCTTCCATATTCTCCTTGATTAGAAAAGTTGGCTAATATTTGTTTTGCTAGTTCAACTTTATTTATGAAAAAATTTATATATCCACCTACTACTTCTATTTTTTCAATGGTACTTTCTTTTATTTGTAATTTTTCTGATATTTCTTGTGCTATTAGTGGTGGTGCTTTTTTTAATTCTTTTGCAAGTCTAAAACAAGGGAATGCATAATCTCCTTTTGTACTTTCTTTTGGGACTTCTATATAGCTTTCTATTTCTTGTTCTGGTATATCTATTACCTTTGATATTTTTTGTGCTATTTCTTTTTTAAATTTATCCATATTTTTCCCTTCCTTTCTTGCTTTTTACTAATATAATATACACTATTTTGCTCTTAAAATCAAGTAAAGATGCTGATTTAAATCAACATCTTAAAGAGTTTTATAAAATAAAAATTAGCATCTAAAATATATTTTCTAATTTAACTGCTAATTTATCTTCAATATGCCCTAAAATAAATATTGTTGAATCTGATTTAACAACTGCTTCTTGATATTCTTCCATTTCTATATTACTTTGAATTTCTGTAAGTCCTTGTTCTATTTTTTCTAGTTCATCATGTTCTATAAAATATGCAAGTTTGTTTTGTTTTTCTTTCCAATTGTTAAATAATTCATCTATTTTACTTTTTGCATCCTCTTGTTTTACTTCTTCTATTGCTATTATGTTTCGTAGATTTTGTATTTCATCAGATGTGCTTTTCATTGATTCTTTTGCATATTCATTTGTTGTATTGTTCCCAATAATAATAGCTATAACAGAAATTGTTGATATTACTATTTCTTTAATCATATTTTATCTTTCCCTTCTTTTTTTTGGCAAAAAAATTGTCCTTTTCCATCAATTGTAGCAACTAATGCTTCTTCTGGTTTGAATCCAAACTTTTTTATTTCTTTTTCTAACCATGTATAGTTTTTTCCTAATTTTTCTAAATTTTTATACATAATTCTTCCGTCTACTACTAAGTCATAAGATATTCCTTCATAATCTGCTTGTATATTAAAGTCTTCTGGTGTTGTAGTTCTTTTTCCAGGTTTTTGTATTACTGTTACTTCACCACTTGTTTCTAATATTGCATACTCTACATCTCCCAAAGAATGTATATCTTTGCTTCTTAATCTTTCTTCTAGTTCATTTATTGTAAATCTTTCTTTTCGTAATGCATATTCATCAATTTTTCCTTTACTTATTAGTATTTGTGGCTTTCCACACATTATTTCTCTCATTCTTGTACTTTTTAAATTTATAATAGATATTAATAAGTGCATTACTAATAGTCCTATTATTGGTATTATTCCATTTGATATTGGAATTCCAACTTCTGTCATTGGTATTGAAGCTAAATCAGCAATCATTATTGAAATTGCAAGTTCAAAAGGTTGCATTTGCCCTATTTCTCTTTTTCCCATTATTCTCATAACTACTAATACAATAATATATAAGATTACTGATCTAAAAAATGTAATAAGCATCTTTTTTCTCCTTTTTGTTTTTATTACATATTTTTTACTTTTTTTTAATTTTTTATACAGATTTTTTTGAATATTTTTTTTTATTTTGTGAATACTATTTTTATAACCTTTAAAATTTTCATTTTTTTATGAAAACAACTTTTAAAGTATTAATAAGGAGGTTGGAACAATGTCAGATAGTCAAAGTACTGGTAATAGTGGTACATCTACTGCATGGCAAGTTATAGGTAGACTAGTCGCTGCAGCTGTTGTGTTAGCAATAACTGCCTTTTTCACTCCTGGTTTTTCAATTAATAATATTTGGTCTTTAATTCTTGCAGCTGTTGTGTTAACTGTTATGGATTATTTAATTGTTAAATTTACAGGAATTCAGGCTAGTCCATTTGGTAAAGGTTTTGTTGGTTTTGCATTAGCTGCAATTATTTTGTATGTAACTCAATTTTTTGTAGCTGGTTATTCTATTTCTTGGATGGCAGCTATTATAGGTGCACTAATATATGGTGTTGTTGATTATTTCATCCCAGGAAATCAACAAATGTAGCTTTTAAATCAACAAAAAAAGATACGAAAAATTATATACATAGTTTTTCGTATCTTTTTTTATAATACTAACTTTTTAATTCCATTTTTTGATTTTCTGTCATATATAATTCTGGTTTATTTGATACTTTTTTTAATTCTGGTATAAAACCTCTTACTTGTGTTAATGGGAATATCCATGTATATGGACCAATAAATGTTCCTGGTAATGATGCCGAATTTGCTCCCATTCTTGAGTTGTCTCCTAATACCAATCCAAAGAAATCTGACTCAGTATCACGAATATTGCTTTGGTCAAATTTTCTATTTGCTGTAATTACTCCTGATCCTATTCTTGCACTTTTTCCTAAAATACTATCTCCTACAAAAGCTAAGCTCGCTACTTTTGCTCCTTTTTGTAAAACTGCTGCTTTTACTTCTGAATTAAATCCTATTGAACAATTATCTGATATTATAGTTCCTGGACGTATATATGCACCTGGTTTTATTTCAACATTTTCTCCTATATATACAGGTCCTTCTATTGTAACATTTCCATATATTTTTGTTTTTTTGCCTATATAATAGTTTCCTATAAATGTTACTTCTCCTAGTAGTTCTCCATTATTTTCTTTTATATTTTTTTCTTCTATTTCTTGTTTTAGGTATTTTTTTGCATTTGCTCTTATTTCCCATACGTTTTCTACATTTTCTAATAAGTTTTTAAATATTTCATTATCTTCATAATTTTTAAAATAATATTTATAGTTTGTTTCCATTTATAAACTCCTTTTTATTTATACTGTGATTTTTTTCTTTTGCCAAAATTTTTCATATAATTCTTTAGCTGTTCTTGGACTATCTGCACCTTCTTTGTTTTTTACTGGTGCAAATTCTTCTTCTCTTTTTACTCTTAATACTGACATATCATCAAATAAATCAAATGCATCAAATATAAATGCTTCAAATTTATATGTATTTGGCTCTGTTGGTATTACTTCTTTTCCTTTTTCATCTATATATGTATTTTTCTTTATTGCTGTATGATATATCAATATTTCTTTACTTATTTTTTCTACTGCATCTATTTTGAATAAATGACATGCAATGTTTGATTCTCCAAATCTTAATTCTCCATTTGTATCAACTTCTTCTGCCATTTCTGTAGGTAATTCTGAGTATTCTATTACTTTAGGATGTTTATTCATTTTACAAAATACTCCAACTTTTTCATGAGGGTTTGCTTTTACTACAGATTTTGAAGCTATATCTTGATTTTGTTCTATTGTCATACCTATAAGAGTTATATCAGCTAACTTTGCAAGTACATTATCTACTCCTCCTATAAATACCCATTCAATTCCTCTTTCTTTCATGTCTGCTAAAGCTCCTGTTGAACGTAATGATGAAAATACTCCACCATTACCATCAGATGCTTCTTTTATTTTCATATCTTTTCCAACTATTAATTTTCCATCTAAACTAAGTAATGGTAATTCACCTTGCATAAAGAAAATTATATTATTTTTGTCATATCCAAAATAATTATTCTTTTTGAAAAATTCTTCTGTTGCTTCATTATTTTCTTTACTTGTCATTATATACCATGGAATTGTTACTCCATATTTTTTATTTGCTTCTTTTAGGTTTTCCGTTAATATTTCAAATATATATTTTCCTTTTCCATATACATCTAATTTAAATGTTCCTTTTGGTCCATCATGTCCTAGTCTTGTTCCTTGTCCTCCAGCCATTGTAACTACTGCATATTTATTATTTCTTATTATTTCTTCGCCTTTTTTGTCAAATGCATTTTTTTCGTCATATGTAAGTTTTTCTTTATCAAAGTATTTTATTGCTTCTATTTTATTTTCTTTTATTTCTACTTCTTTTTTTGTATTTTCATATAATTCTGTTAATTGATTAAAATCTATTTTTTCTATTTGTCTAATTAGTGTATCTTTTTTTTCTCCATCTAATTTGTTTAACAATTTTATTATGTGTTCTTGATTATGTACTTTTAAAATTGTTTCAATTTCTCTAATATCTCCCACTTTGTTCATTCCTTCCTTTTTAAGCTTTCCTTTTATATTATGTATTTTTCCCTAATATTGATATATTATCATATTATTTTTATTTTTGCAATAAAATTGTTGTCATATTCTTTCTTTTCGCTCCATATAGATTAATAAAGTAATTTAGTACAAACATTTTGAAGGAGGTATATAGATGGAAAATATAAATCTATATCAAGATATATCAAAAAGAACAAATGGTGATATTTATGTTGGTGTTGTAGGTCCTGTAAGAACTGGAAAATCTACATTTATTAAGAACTTTATGGATCTTTTAGTTATACCTAATATTGATAATGAATATAAAAAGGAAAGAGCAAAAGATGAATTACCACAAAGTGCTGGTGGAAAAACTATTATGACTGCTGAGCCTAAGTTTGTTCCAAATGAAGCTGTTGAAGTTTCTTTAGATAATAATTTAAAGTTTAAAGCTAGATTAGTTGATTGTGTTGGTTATTTAGTAGATAATGCCATTGGTTATATGGAAGATGATGTCCCTAGAATGATTAAAACCCCATGGTTTGATGATGAAATTCCTTTTGAACAAGCTGCTGAAATAGGAACAAAAAAAGTCATTCAAGAACATTCTACAATTGGTATTTTGGTTACAACAGATGGAAGTTTTTCCGAAATTTCAAGAGATGATTATATACAAGCTGAGGAACGCGTAGTTTCTGAACTTAAAAGTTTAAATAAACCTTTTGTTATTTTATTAAATTCCAATGCTCCTAATTCAGATTACACTTTAAAATTAGCTTCTACTCTTGAAAATAAATATCATGCTAGTGTTATTCCTACTAATTGTGAAAACTTAACTCTTGAAGCTATCAATGAAATTTTTTCTAAAGTATTATATGAATTTCCAGTTGAGCAAATTGGTGTTAATTTTCCTAAATGGATTGATGGTCTTGATTTTAACCATCCTTTAAAACAAGAATTATTTTCTGAAATTTCTAATTGTTTTATAGATATTTCAGTTTTGAAGGAAGTTCCTGATTGTATAAATGTTATTCAAAATACTGAAATAATAAATCAATCTCGTATAAATAATATAGAACTTGGTAGTGGAAATGTAGACGTTTCTATTGAATTAAAAGAAGATTTATTTTATAAAACTTTATCTGAAATTGCTAATCTTGAAGTTACTGATGAGTGCGATTTGTTTAGTATTGTTTCAAATTTATCTAAAACAAAAAAAGAATATGATAAAATTTCATATGCTTTAGAGGAAGTAAATAGAAAAGGTTATGGTATTGTTACCCCTTCAATTGATGAACTTATTTTAGATGAGCCTGAAATTGTAAAGCAAGGATCTCGCTTTGGTGTAAGGCTTAAAGCAACTGCTCCTTCTTTGCATCTTATTCGTGCAAATATTGAGACTGAAGTTTCTCCAATTGTAGGCTCTGAAAAACAGTCTGAAGAATTAGTAAATTATTTACTTTCTGAGTTCGAATCAGATCCTAAGAAAATTTGGGAATCTAATATATTTGGGAAAAGTTTGCATTCTTTAGTTAATGAAGGTTTAAATACCAAACTTTCTAAAATGCCCGAAGATGCTCAAATGAAATTGCAAGAAACTTTAGAGCGAATTGTAAATGAAGGCTCAGGAGGATTGATTTGTATTATATTATAATAATAACCCCACATACCAACACAATCAAAGATTGTTGGTGTGTAGGGTTTTTTATTATACTTCAGGATATTGGAAAGCTTTTCCACCTTCTGAAAACTTATTTGAAGGTGAGTGTGCTTGATTGAATTCTTGTGAAGATTTCATAAAGTATTTTACTTTATCTTCTTGTCTTACTACACCATTTCCTATTACTACTGGATCGTCCCATGTTACATCTACTGCATACCATCTACCATTATATTGTACATAATTCCATGCATGTCTTTCTGTATTACCTTTGTTATTTGTACCTGTTCCTACTACTAATATACATGGTATTCCCATTGATTCTAATATATATTTAAATGATCTTGCATATCCTTCACAAACACAAACTCTATTTATTAAAGCTCCATACATATTGTATATATTTGGTTTAGATAATGATTCATCATATTCAATTGTATCTATTAAATAATCATGCACCATTCTTATGTCTTGTAAAGCATTTCCTGTTCTTCTACTAACAATAGCATTTTTTACTTGCTCAACTTGTGCTAAGGCTTCATTTACTTGTTGTCTTGAAGAAAACTCATCTATTAAATAGTTTGCACCTGATCCGTTATCTATATATACTTCAAAACTTTGTCTTCCTGTAGAGTATGTTGTTGTTGCAATGTTTAAATACATTTTATTTGGATCTAAGTAAAATACATCTGGATTGTCATATGTATATGCTTCTACTGCTGATTGATAATATTGTTTTAGTGTAGCTTCTCCATTTTGTGTATTTAATAATTCAGAAAAATAATTTCCGAAATTTATTGTTGCTGTTCCCGTTTTCATTTCTTCTTTGTTTTTTTCAAATGCGTTATACATGTATTTTTCTGGCTCTTCTAATTGGTTATATAAAAATTTATTTATATTTACATTGCTATAATTAGCAGCGTTTCTTTGTTCTGTTTGTATTTCTTGTTCACTTTTTTCTACTACTTTTATTGGTGGTGTTTGAACATCTTCTGTGGTATTTGTTGCTGTTGATGAAAATTCAGAAACAAATTCTTCTGGTTCAGATACTTCTTCCATCTTGCCAATTTCTTTCCATATTATAACTCCATATACACCTATTACGCCTATTATACATAGTGATATTGCTCCTACCACTATTTTTGAAAATAAATTTTCCATATTCTTCTCCTAAGTTTAAAATGCTAATTTAATTATAGCATTTTTATATGTAAAAAACTAGTATATTTTTTAATTTTTTACTAATACTAGTTACTATATAATTTTATTTATTAAAAAAAGTAATAAAAATAAAAGAAGGTTGAATTTTATTATGAAGTTTAATATGTCAGATTCAAGACTAAAAAAAGAATTTCAAACTTTGTTTCAATATATTCCAAAGAGTGATAATTATTTTTCTTTGCCTGATAATGAAGATGATGAAAATTATAATAAATCTACAAATGTTCAAAACGAGAAAGAAAAAAACAATCCTAAATATGAAGATATAAAAGAAGTTTTTCCTACTCTTAGTGTGAATTTAGAATATGTGAAAATGAAGTACAACACAATGATAAATAGTGATATTATTGTTCGAGATTTTACTATCAATGTCCGTGGCAAACAATATTCTGCTTTTTTATTATATATTGATGGAATGGTAGATTCTCAAATTATGAATGATTTTATTTTAGAGCCTCTTATGATGCGTAATAAAAACAATTTATTTGATGGAGGTCAAAATAAGGTTGTCTCAGAAGCTGTTTCAAATAATATAACAGTTAGAAAAGTAAAAAAATTTAATATTGATGAATATTTGATTAGTTGCCTCATGCCTCAAAATAGTGTTAAAAAGGTTAGTGAATTTAGTGATATTTTTTCTGGAGTTAATTCCGGTAATTGTGCACTTTTTGTGGACACTTTACCTATTTGCTTTGATATTGAAGTAAAAGGTTTTAAACAAAGAAGTATTGATTCTCCTAATAATGAAATTGTTATTAAAGGTCCTCAGGAAGCTTTTGTTGAAAATATTAGAACAAATACTTCTATGATTAGACGTATTGTAAACAATGAAAGCTTAGTAATAGAATCTATAAAAATTGGAAGTGTAACAAAAACACCTTGTGCTATTTGTTATATTCAAGATATTACAAATACAGACTTAATTTCTGAGGTTAAGTTTAGATTAAATAATTTGGAAGTTGACTCTCTTCTTTCTTCTGGTGAGCTAGAGCAATTAATTACAGATTCTAATGAGCTTGGTATTCCAGAAGTATTATCAACAGAGCGTCCTGATAAAGCTACTAAATATTTATTACAAGGTAGAGTGGTTGTTTTAATTAATGGCTCTCCTTATTGTTTAATTATGCCTGCTACTTTGGTTGACTTTATGACTTCTCCAGAAGATACTAATTTAAATTATAGATTTGGTAATTTTTTACGTGCTTTACGTTTTATTGCTATGATTTTAACTTTACTATTACCAGGAATTTATGTTGCAGTAACAAGTTTTCATCAAGAAATTTTACCTACTGAATTACTTTATTCTATTTTAGCAGCTAGAGAAGGTGTTCCTTTCCCTGTTATATTTGAAATTTTAGTTATGGAAATATCTTTTGAACTAATACGTGAAGCAGGTCTCCGAGTCCCCTCTCCTATTGGTCCTACAATTGGTATTGTTGGAGCTTTAGTTCTAGGTCAAGCAGCTGTTAGTGCAGGAATTGTAAGTCCAATTCTTATTATAATTGTAGCAATTACAGGTATTTCTTCTTTTGCTATACCTGACTTTTCTTTTGGCTTTCACTTAAGATATTATAGATTTGTTTTTATAATTCTAGGTTATATTGCAGGATTTTTAGGAATTAGTCTTGGACTATTTGTTTACCTTTCTGTATTGAGTAGTTTACGTTCTTTTGGAGTGTTTTTTACAGTTCCTTTTTCTCCCCATGTTGATTCTAAAGGTAATTCTTATTTTCTTAGACCTGTATGGGAACGTGAATACAGAGCACCTTTTATTGCTCCGAAAAAAGAACAATCTCAATCAAATATTAGTATGAAATGGAATGTAAAGGAGTGATATAAATGGACGATTCTAGATTTAATACAAAAGAGGCTATTGCTATTATTTTATCTGTTGCAGTAGCACATTCTTTGTTGTCTATTCCAAAAAGTTTACTTGCTGACCAAAAGTCTGCTGCTATTTTAAACATTACTTTTGTTTCACTTCTTGCTATTGCCTTTTCGTATATTATTTATAAATTATTAAAATCTTTTCCTGGTAAAAATATTTTAGATATTTCGGAATTTTTAGGTGGCAAAAAGTTTAAAATTGTTTTAGGAATTTTATTTCTTTTATACTTTACTTTTTCTGGTAGTATTTTACTTAGAAACTTTTGTGAATGTATAAAAGTTGTTTATTTTGCTAATACAAAAGTCCAATTCATAATTGCTATGTTTATTGCTAGTGTTATTATTGTGTGTAGCTTAAATTTTAAATCACATATTAAAACCAATTATATAATTATGCCTATTGTTTTAGTTAGTATGATTTTTTTATTTATTAGTAATTTAAAAAACTTTTCAACTTCAAGAATGTATCCTCTTCTTGGTGATGGTTTTATTAATACTTTTATTACAGGTACAAGTAATATTTATGTATTTGGTGGCCTTGTATTTTTATATTTTTTACCACCTTTATTAAAAGAGCCTGGAAAGTTTAAAAAAATTAGCTTAATTTCTGCTATTGTTTCTGCAATTTATATTATAATGACTATTTCTATAGTATTGTTTATGTTTGCTTATTTTGTGAATATCAATGAAATTATGCCATTATTTTCTGCTGCAAGAAACATTGAATTTGGTGCATTTTTTCAAAGGTTGGAATCAGTTTTTCTACTTATTTGGTTAATTGTTTTTGCATGTTATTTAAGTATTGTTGTAATGTTTTGTTTAGAAATTTTTAAAAGTATTTCTAATATAAAGGATACCAGACCTCTTGTCCCTTCTTTTGGTTTGTTGTTTTTAGCTATCACTTTAATACCCAAAAACTATGCTATTTCTAACTTTTTAGAAACTCATATATATCCTTATTTAAATATTGGCGTTGATTTTATTTTATCAGGTTTAATATTATTACTTGCAAATTATAAATTAAAAAAGCAAAGGTAGGTGGTTAATATTATTAGGTCTAACATTTTTAAAAACTTTTTTATTATTTTGTTACTCATTTCTCTGACATTAGGCTTTTCAAAATCATATACTTCTTATACTATAGATAATTTAGATTTTGTTACTTCTATTGGTATTGATGTGTCAGAAACTGATGATACTAAATTAAAAATTTCTTTTGAGTTTACAAAAGCTTCTAATTATTCCCCTGAATCAAGTGGCTCTTCTGATAATGAGCCTATTATAAATACTGTAGAATGCTCTTCTATTGATACTGCTATCAATTTAATGAATGCACATATGGGAAAAGAATTAAAATTATCTCATTGTAAATTAATTGTATTTTCTGAAAAACTTGCTGAAAAAGGTATTTCTGACGAAATATATACTTTAATTAATAATGTTCAAATTAGGCCTTCAACTAATATTATTGTTTCAAAATGTTCTTCAAAAGATTATTTAGAAAATCTAAATCCTAGTATTGAAGATTATGTAACAAAATATTATGAGGTGTTTCCAAACTCTGGAAAATATACTGGTTACACAACAGATGCAACAATTGGAGATTTCTTTTATTCTATGTCCACTAACACTTGCGAGCCTTATGCTATTCTAGGAGGGTTATCAAGTGAAGATAATAATAGTTATGAAGATATTGATAATATTATTGCTGGAACTATGCCAATTGATTCTGAACGAAAAGCACAAACTGTTGGTATAGCTGTTTTTAAAAATGATAGACTAGTTGGTGAATTAACTGCTTTGGAAACTTTAAGCTTTTCTATATTAGCTGGTAAAGTAAATAATTTTTTAGTATCTATTCCTAATCCTAATGATTCTAATGATACTTTAGATATTTCTTTATATGATGATATGAATACAAAAATAGATGTTGATATTATAAATAATTCTCCTTATGTAACGGCAAATATTAAACTTACAGGAGTTATTGGTACTACCTCATATGATTCTGATTATTTAAATCAATATAATTTAGATGAAATTTCTAATTACGTTTCTAGTTATTTAGAATCAGTAATATCTAGCTTTTTTTATAAAACCTCAAAAGAATATCATGCTGATATTAGTTGTGTTGGTAAAAGAGCTTTGAAAAATTTTGCTACTTGGCAAGAGTATGAAAGTTATAATTGGAAAGATCGTTATCGTGATTCTTTCTTTGATGTTAATGTTGATGTTAATGTTAAATCCGGTTCTTTGATTACAGAAACTTGATATTTAATAATTTTATTTGGAGGAAATCTTAACTATGTATAATATATTTTTTTATATCGTTTTATTGCTATTTTCAATATATACTTTTTTAAAAGCTTTCGCATATGCAAAATATGAAAAAAATGAACAAAATAATAAAAGTGGAGCAATTGCTATAATTGTTTTCTCCACTTTGTCTATTATTTTGTCTAATATTTTTGTTTTACTTAATCAGTAGCTTTTGTAACACATGCAAAGTCTATTTGTCTAAGTTGTTTACTTGCTGATATTACTTCAACTTGTATTTTGTCTCCTATTTTATATATTTTACCAGTCCTTTCTCCTATTAAGCGCTTTCTTTCTTCATCAAATATAAAATACTCATTACCTAATTTGTCAAATCTTATTAACCCTTCTATGGTATTTTCTAATTCAACAAAAATACCAAAAGATGTAACCGAACTTACAATACCTTCATATATTTCTCCTATTTTATCTTCCATGTATTCTGCTTTTTTTATTTTTTCTGCTTCGCGTTCAACTTTTGTTGCAACACTTTCTCTTTCTGATGATTGTGTTGCTCTTTTTTCTGCTTGTTTCATATGTTCTTCAATATATTCTTCAGGTACTACATAGTTTTCTTCTATATATTTTGAAATTATTCTGTGTATAAATAAGTCTGGGTATCTTCTTATTGGAGATGTAAAATGGCAATAGTATTTACTTGCTATTCCAAAATGTCCTTTGTTTTGTGATTCATATCTCGCTAATTTAAGAGTTCTTAGTACTAAATTAGATACTACTTTTTCTTCTTCAGTACCTTTTATTTTTTCTAATATTTTAGAAAATTCTTTTGGATATATTTCATCTTTACTTGCTTTTATTTTTAATCCAAAATTATATAAAAAGTTATTTAGTTCTTTTACTTTATCTATGTCTGGCTCTTCATGTACACGATAAATAAAAGGTGCTTCTAACCAATAAAATTTTTCTGCAACAGCTTCATTTGCTGTCAACATGAATTGTTCTATTATTTCGTGTGCAAATGTTGTTTCATATTTTCCAATATTTAGTACTTTTCCTGTTACTGGATCTAAATCAATTTTGCTTTCTGGTATGTCTAAGTTTAAATACCCCTGTTCCATACGTTTATTTTTTAAGATTTGTGCAAGTTCTGCCATCAATTTTAAATGCTTTTCATATGGTTTGTATCCTTCTACTTCTTTTCCATCTAATGTTGCTTGTACATCTTTGTAGCTCATTCTTTTTGTAACATTTATTACTCCTTTATATATTTCAGCTGATAAAACTTTTCCTGTATTTTCTATTTCCATACTACATGAAAGTGTAAATCTATCTTCTCCTTGATTTAAACTACAAATTCCATTAGATAATTCTCTTGGTAACATTGGAATTACTCTTCCTAACATGTAAATACTTGTTCCTCTAATTAACGCTTCTTGATCTAAAAGACTATGTTCTTTCACATAATGACTAACATCTGCAATGTGTACTTCTAGTTTATAATTTCCATTTTCTAATTTTTGAACTCTTACTGCATCATCTAAATCTTTTGCATCTTCTCCATCTATTGTAAAAATTTCTCTATCTCTTAAATCTACTCTATTAGGTATTTCTTTTTCCTCTATTTTATCTCCACACATTTTAGCTTGATCTACTACGAATTGTGGAAATTTACTTGGTAAGTCATATTCTTTTATTAGTGATAGCATATCTACTCCGGCCTCATTTATTCCACCAATTACTTCAATAATTTTTCCTTCAGCATTTTTTCCTTTTTTTGGGAGCTTTGTTAACTTAACTACCACTTTATGATTATTTCTTGCTTTTCCAAAAAACTTTTTTGGGATATATATGTCTGTTCCGTAATTTTTTATTATCTGGTACAACAAATCCAAAATTTCTACTATATTGAAAAGTCCCTACAACTGTATCATTTATTTTTATATTTTCTATATCTTTATTTTCCATATTTCACCTCTTTTCATAGTTAATCAAAATTTAAATATACAACAAAAAAGGCTAGTTTTAACAAACTCGCCTTTATAATTTATGCCATATATATTATTCCCAAAGCAATTGATAATATTATAAATATTGTTGATAATATAATAAGTAATCTTTTTTGTTTTCCTTCTTTTGTTTTACCTTTATTTTTTTCATAGAAGTTATCTGTTGATGAACCTGTTATTGTTGATGATAGACCTTCATCATCTTTTGTTTGTATCAATGCTAATATGATAACTACTACTGCTACTATAAAATATACAACTACTAATATCTTCTTTGCTATTTCCATTTGTAAATCCTCCCCACGGTTTGTTTTCGTTAAATACTACACTATTCTACCACATTTATTTTAAAAAATCAAGAGATAACATCTTTTATGCTATTACCTATTATTTTATTTATATCTGCCATCAATAAATTAAACTTTGCCTCTGCTTCAAAAAATGCTTTAACTTCTGGTCTTTCTATTAGTTTTTCATACATTTTTTGTAGATGTTCCATTTCTTTTTCATCATTTTGTTTTGTTTGTACCATTTTTATTTGTGAATCATATTTTGCTTTTTGGAATTCTTTTATTTTTATATTTAAGTCTGGGTTTAAACTTATTGTTTGCTTTGCCATTTTATAATTTTGATATTCTTCTGATTGTTTTAATTCTTGAGCTAATTTATTTACTGTGTCATATATATTGTTAACCACTTGTTTTCCTCCTTTAGGTATTTGTTGTAGCATTTGTTGTATTTGTTGGAGCTACTTCAGGAACTTCTTCTATTCCTTCAATTTGAATTTTTGCTGTTTTAGGACATATTTGTATAAAAGTATTTCCATCATTTACATTTATTACATTTCCTTCTAAATCTTCATATCTTGTTTTTTCGTCTCTTTCATTTTTTATACATTTTATTTTTATAGCTCTTCCATTTGTTATATAGTATCCTTCAAAAGTACCTATATTATATAGTCCTTGTCTTCCCTTATCTTCTTTGTCTTGTAATGTATAATTATCACATTGAGTTATTATTATATTTTTTGTTGTTATAGGCTCTTTTGTGTCCCAATCTGATTGTTCTACATTTTTGGCTATACGAGCATATCTTTTTGTTGTCTCGTCATATGCATATTTTACTATATTTGAGTCTGATTCTGGTATTGTGATTTCTGTAGCAGACATTCCGTTTTCTAAGTTAACTTCATCTGTTACATAATTTAATACACTTTCTTTATCAGATGTTGTTCTATATCCTTTATTCGTTGCAGCTTTTAATAGTTCTTTTGTGCTTGTTACTGCATTATGTGGTGCTGCTTTATCTTTTACTCTCCAAAATGTTTCTGCACTCTCTGTTATTCCATTTAAATTATGTATTGCATATTTTTTTATATCTGTTTCTGCTTGTGGACTCCACCCGAAGTGAGTATATATAGCATCATTTTCCATTGCATAATCTAAAAAGTAATGTCTACTACTTCTAACTGGACCTATTTTTTCTACGTCTACACCTTTAAAGCAAGCCATCAATCTTGTTTCTCCACCTTCTACTATTATTTCATAAACTGCATATGCTTGTTGTAATCCTGCTTGTGGCCATGCATCTTTGTGGTTGTCTATCATTACTGCTATTGGTCTGTCATTTCCTTTATATATTTGTACTTCTTTTTCTGGCTCTTCTGTTGCTACTTCTTCATTTGCTACTGGCTTATTTTTATCATTATATATTTTATAAGCTAAACATCCTCCTGCTACCATTACTAGTATAACTAGTAATGCAATTAAAACTTTTACACTTTTATCTCCCATGCTTCTCTAACCCCTTAAAATATTTAAAATTTTTAAAACAGTCTTTTCTTTTTTTCTCATTTGTACTTTATCTTCTTCTTTTATATGGTCATATCCCATCAAATGATAAAATCCATGAACTATCATATAACTTAATTCTCTTTCAAAACTGTGGCCATATTCTTCTGCTTGTTCTTTAACTCTTTGTATTGATATAACTATGTCTCCTAATACGTCTTCTTCTTGAAATTTATTATTTTTAATTCCTTTTTCTAAATCTTCTTTTTCGAACATTGGAAATGATAATACATCTGTTGATTTATCTATATTTCTATATTCTTTATTTATTTCTCTTATATGTTCCGGTGTTGTTAATGTTATTTCAACTACTAACTTTGTCTTGTCCAATTGTTCTTCTTGAAAACATTTTTCTAGTACTTTTTTTACAATTAGTTCGTATTCTTCATTTTGCTCTATATCTAAATATTCTATTTCATACATCATTTTATGCTTCTTCCTTAATTTTTATGTAATTACCTTCTGATTTATAACTGTTTCTTATTTCTCTCATTACTCCATAGTCAACTAATTTTCTCTTATAGTATTTTTGAATTTTACTATAATCTAATTTTTGTTCTTTATATACTTCTTTTAAATCATATTTAATAAATAATATTTCTTTTTGTTTAATATATTCTACAAAATCTTTTTCTTTCATTCTTCTTATTGTTTTGTATTTATTCCAGAATTTTTTATATTCATCTCTAGCTTCTGGTTTTTCCCAATATACTTTTTTTGATAATAGTTTTATATTGTAGTCTTCTATTAATGTTATTAATAAAGAATATGCTTTTTCTCTTTTTGCTGCTATTTTTGTGTCTTGTACTAACATTCTTGCATCTTTTAGTAATTTTTCATAGCATTGTTCTGCTACTACTAATGGTAAGCTATGTGTAAATAAGAATCTACTTATTCCTAATAAAATCATATTCTTTTCAATGTTATCTCTAGTGTCTAATTTTCCTACTGTAAAGTTTTCATATTTTTCGTATTCTGGAAATACTTTTTGTAGTCTTGCATCTTCTTGTAATTTTAATGGCAATATGTTATTACAATAATCTTCTAATGTTAAAAATATTTTTGTGTATATCCATTCTTTTGTTGAATCATAGATTTTTGTTGCGTCAGCTAATTTTATAGAATAATTTTTTAATATTGCTTTATAAATTGAGTCCATTTTATCTATATAGAAATCTTGATATCTTAATATGTTTTTTTCTTTTCCTGTTAGTTTTACTCCTTCATAGTCTAAGTCTATTAAATATTTTTGTTTCCTATTTTTATATTCTACATATTCATTTTCTTTTAAACTAACTACTTCATAATATTTAGCTAACGCATTTTTTTCAAATTCTGTTGCTGTATTATTTTTTACTTTTTTATAAATTGAATCCATTACATATTTATCAA